>JAFGLD010000258.1 GCA_016928235.1 Anaerolineae bacterium
AAACGCCCAACGCAATCCTGACCCAATTGGGGTCAGGGGAAATCGTTGGGGCGAGATGCGTACGTTTGTATACATTTCAGGAAACAGCCACCAAGGGACAATGCCAAAATGCTCATTACTGCGAAATCATTTGTAAAACGTAATATCTACAGATTGGGAAAATTTTATCAGATCAGCCCCAAGAATCTTTTGGAAGGAATAGATATATGCCGGGCACTTCATGAGCGCGGAATATCTTCTACTCTTGGCAAGTTCAGTGAAGATGGCGACGATCCGGAACAGCTTGCCCAGGAATGCCAGATGGCAAGCGATGCTCTCAAGGCTGCTTTCGCTGGGGAGCGATTCTGTCTTTCTCTAAAACCTCCTGCATTTCATTTCGACCTCGAAACAATCATGCCCATAGTCGCCACAGCTCTTGCAAATGGGCACAGCATTAATTTCGATGCACATGAGCATACTCTTGCCAACCCAACAATACATCTGCTCGAACAGGTAATGAGCCGAAGCATTTTGCCCAATCGTCCGGCGGAAGGATGGATATTCAGTCTGGTTCTTCCAACACGATGGAAAAGAAGTCTGGTAGACGCCAAATGGGCGATTCAAAACGGTGTGAGAGTCAGATTAGTCAAAGGCGAATTCAAGGGCCTCGGCTCATCTGAGGAGATGGATCCTACAGCAGGTTTTCTATCATTGATCGACCGGCTGGCAGGCAATGTTCCGGAAATAGCAGTGGCCACTCATGATAATGCTTTGGCCAGAGAAGCAATCAATCGCTGCAAGAACGGCGGATGCAAGGTTCGGTTGGAGCTGCTCTTTGGAATGCCGATTGGTAACATGATGGTTCTTTCAAGAGAAATGAATGTTCCCGTCAGGATCTATGTTCCCTATGGAGAGAATCTCCTGATATATGGAATGCGCCATTTTCTGACACATCCGTATAAGCTGTTCCGTCCGGGCTTGTTGGAAGCGTTTTCCAGCCGTCAATCCAAATTAGCGCGAATCGCAGGCCTGTGATGTTTCGCGGCCTAAGTGAGCCTGATGGTGTAAGCTATGCACAAAACACTCAGACAGTTGGGTAGAAATAGCCCGGCAGTAAAGAAGCCCTTCATCTTCAACTGTTTAAGTGTTTCGGATGTGGCCATAACCGACGGCTTACTTTATGCCGCGAAACACTAGCCACAGATGAGTCAAAGTGATGCCACACCAATACAAAGTCATCATAGTCGACGATCTAAACGGTTTACGCGGATTAGATCAGGAATGGAACGATATTGCGCTGCCTCAGAAGGTAGCACCATGGCAAAGCTTTAGCTGGATCGAGGCAGCCGCAACGGCCTTTGGTCGGGATCAGGCATTGCGTGTGATCACGGTCAGAAAGGACGACCGATTGGTAGCCATTGCTCCATTGATGTTGAAACATCGCCAACAACCATTAAATCCGATACAGATGGAGTTCTTGGGAGGCGTGGAGCTAAGAGAGCCCAATGGGTTTGTTGCGCTGGATTATGCTTCACTGGAGCAGTTGATTGCTGCTGTCATATCAGAGCATGCATATCCCATTAGATTGTTTCGAATCCCTCGCGAACTGGAAAATACTCACTCTATCGTGACAAGATTCAAACAAGCAGGATGGCTCACTCCGGTTATGAGTATGCCATATCCTTATCTTGCGCTAGAGACCAATCCGATCAAGAAATCCTTACGAGAAGATTTGAAAAGAGCAAGACGAAAGGCCGAAGCCCATGGCAAAGTAATGGCAGAGGTCGTGAACCCGGCTACTCCAGAAGCGTTACAGGAGCATCTTGACAACGCATTTCGAATTGAGGGATCTGGGTGGAAAGGTGAAAATCACACAGCCATAACATCCGACGAGCACAGAAAAACATTCTTTGAGCGGTATGCCTTCTCGGCATGGAAAGATGGAACCCTGAGACTAAGTTTTCTGAAGATCAATGGAACATTGGTGGCCGAACAATACGCAATTGAAACTGCCGATTCCTACTGGCTCTTGAATATTGGATACGATGAAGCATACCGTGATTGTTCCCCTGGTAACCTGCTGCTTGAAGAGTCGATCAAATACGCTGCGGGAAACGGATTGCTTCGATACAACTTTCTTGGTACAGAGGAACCATGGATAACACGCTGGACGAAAACCACTCATGAATGTTTTATCCTTGCGGCATACCGTTTGAATCTATGTGGCTTGATAGCTCTATGCTCGGATATTGGATATAGCATAATCATGCGCAACAAAGAGGGCAAAACAAAAGCTCAAAGTAAGCGAGGGCGATAGGAACGGCAAACATCAGGATGATCAACATGGAGACCGCCAAGGTGGCCAGCCGTTATCACCTGAGACAAGGACCGATGCGGTAACTCCGCGCGTCCGGAACTGTGAGTAGTGAATGGGCCGTCATGGACGTGACTTCCTCGACCGGCGCGTGTGTAAAATGGCTTGAGCGGCAGGCTTTTATCTGGAAAAATGTCCATCACCCGACGGCCGAACTGCCGACCATGCCATTCTGGCGTGCTACCCCTAC
The DNA here is from genome assembly GCA_016928235.1 of Anaerolineae bacterium. Taxonomy (GTDB): domain Bacteria; phylum Chloroflexota; class Anaerolineae; order Aggregatilineales; family UBA3940; genus JAFGMS01. The sequence goes on from JAFGLD010000258.1 coordinate 2,544, forward strand.
CATATCCGTCAGATTTCACACCAATTCCCGATGAGGCATATAGTTACTCGTACGCCAATGCCTCGCGCACGCTGATCCGCGCGGCGCGTTGGGCGGGGATCAGACTGGCGATGACGGAGATGACCAGCGCAACTGCCAACCAGAAGATGATCCCGACCGGTGAGAAACTGACCGTCAGAGGAAACTCAAAAAATACATCGCCGATCATCGTGCATAATCCAGTCGCCAATGGGAAGCTGAGTGGAATCGCCAGCAACCAGCTTAGCAAGCCGGTGATCATCCCTTCGACGACAACAATGCCACGGATCGAGCCATTGGTAGCTCCCACAGCGCGCATAACACCAATCTCCCGGGTTCGCTCTAACACATTCAGACTCATAGTGCTGGTCAAGCCAAGCCCACCGACGATCGCCAGCAATACAGTCATACTTAACAAGAATCCTATCAACAGATCGAATTGAGAGGATGTTGTGTTGGTGATTTCCTGCATCGTCATAGATTGGCCCACCAGGACACCCGCACTTTTTAACTGTTCCGCCACCGCGTTAGCAACCCTCTGCTGAGTCTGGAGATCGTGTTCTTGGGTGAAGACAAACACGTCGTAGACCATGCCGGGCATGCCAGTCAGACGCGACAAATAAGGAAAGTTAGCATAGGCAACCCGTTCGCCGGGTCCCGCATTCAACAGGCCAACTACAAGCCATTCGCGCTCTTTTCCTTGTATATCCAGTGTGATGGTATCTCCGACTTTAATGTCCGGTTCCTGCGCCAGCATGGCAGTGCTGATGACCAGGGCATTTTCATCCTCAGGACAAAGCCAGCGGCCTTCCAAAATATCCGGTTTGAGATAGGTTTTACCAATAGGTGGCGCCAGAATTTGGAAGCCCCCTCCTTCGATCTCATCTGTGTCTTGACCGGATTTGATACGTTGCGCCCAGGCAAATGTCCAACCTTCGATATGATCAACGCCGGGTACGCGCATTGCTTCCTGCTCGAGTCTTCTGGCAGAGTAATACTGGTCTAAATACACCTCCACATCGAAGTCATACAGTGACATGACACGTTCCAGTTCTTGGGCCAGCGAATGGCGAAGCGTAAACACCGACATAAAGATTGCGCCGGCTATGGTCAAGGTAATGAGTGTCAGGGCCATGCGCCCCTTACGCCGGAAAGCATTTTGCAGGGAGACCAGGATGGGGCGAGACAATACGCGAGTCCGTGCCACGAGACGATCTAGCCACCCTTGTTTGACATCTCCTCCGATACCATAATCACTGACTGCCTCGCGCACAGTGGTGCGGATGCCTCTAGCGATCGGAAGTGAAGCGGCCAGGACAGGAACCGCCAGTGCCGCCGCCAACTGGAGCAAAATCACCCAGTAGGTCATCCTGAAACGAGAGATGTCGAAGTTCAAATACCCGGCAATGGTATTGGCAAAGACGCTGCCCAGCACCAGGCTTAGAGGGATGGAAACCAGAAGGGCAAACAAACCAATACCACAGATTTCAAGCAGGTAAAGGCCAAATATTTGCCCACCAGTTGCGCCGACCGTCTTCATCATCCCAATCTGGCGTTTCTGCTGTGTGATGAGCGAAGAGACCGTGTTGGTGACCATGAAACCGCTTAACACCAGCGTCAAAGCGCCAATGAGCGCCAATACCATGGAAAAAGCCTCCACCTGATCGGCAGCCCAGTGTTTGCCCGGAGTAGGACTGTAACCACCCCACATCTGGTAACCATAGCGTTCCAAGCGGTCGGAGATGTCGGTGCGGATCTGTTCGATTTGCCCAAGATCTGTTATTGAATCTTCCAGAGAAATAGCAACGTAAGAGAAATTGGTAGACATTCCCAGCCACTTCAGAGTTTCCAACGTAACATAACCCTGTGGCCAGTTCGAGAGATTGGGCGGCACTGCGTTGATATCATGAATTGTCCCACCGACGGTCAATTGCCGCCGGGTGCCATCCGACAATTCGATGGTGATCGTCTTGCCGGGCGCCGTGCCCAGGTAATCGATTGTTGCACGCTCAAACCAGATCTCGCGAGTCTTGGGCGGCCAGTCTCCATCAATCGGCTCCACCACCCCGACGCGCATATCGGAAAAATCTTGTACAGCGTACAGGTCGATATTCGACCATTCGCTGTTGTATTCCATTTTGAGCCAGGCTGTTGTCCATCCCTGTGCGCCATCGACATGTGGCATTTGTTCGATAGCGCGCTCGGTACGTTGGGTAAAGGGACTGCCATACAGAAATATCTCAGGTGGGTGAGTGGCCAGATAAGCCTGGTTCATGTCAGTGACTGCCATCTCTTTGGCAGTCAATACACCACCAAAGGCGATCACACCAACGGCTATCGCCAGCACAACCAGGATGGTACGGGCTTTGTTTTCCAGCACATCATTCAGGATTTTATGCCAGCGCGGTGCTAATTGAATACCTATTCTCATGAGGCTTCCTTGAAAATAGTGATGGGTGATGGACGACTTGCAGTCGTTTGGGTGATGGGTCAAAATCTTTGTATGGAGTTGCTCACTGATTCTTCAATGTGCTTTTGAGCATCGAAGGCTCTTTCGCATACAATGACGTGACAGAGAAGGCGACCCGAAATCTCGACATCGATTGTGTCTGCTATGACCCGGCAGCTTCGATGACTATCTGTGAGCAGCATGATAACCATGCTGCTCACGGATAGTCCCGGCGAGATGAATGTTAGTTGGCTATGCTCAATGCTTCTTGCTGCTCCGTGACGATCTCGCCGTCGGCAATGTGAATGGTACGATGAACGCGGCTGGCCAGATCGTGATCGTGGGTGACCATCACGATGGTCTTGCCGGTATCGATCAGCTTACCGAAGATCTCGAAGATATGCTCGGCCGTGCGCGAGTCGAGGTTGCCGGTCGGCTCATCGGCTACGACAATGGGAGGGTCGTTGGCCAGGGCACGAGCAATCGCTACACGCTGTTGTTGTCCACCGGAAATTGCCGTGGGAAGCTTATGCGCATGGCGCTCCAACCCTACCATCTCGAGCAGCATCATGCCACGCTGCTCTCGCTCGCGGGGTGTGTACATCTTGCAGAAGTCCATCGGCAGCATGATGTTCTGAAGTATCGTGAGGGTAGGCAGAAGCTGGAAGAACTGGAAGACGATGCCCACGTTCCTGCCGCGCCAGCGTGCCATCTGGTTCTCGTTGAGAGTGTGGGCGGCAATGTCGCCAACATACACTTCTCCCCTGGAGGGACGGTCGATTCCGGTGATCATGTTGATCAGTGTCGATTTACCGGAGCCGGATTTGCCGAGCACGGCCACAAACTCACCCGGTTCGATGGTCAAGTTGACATCGTTTAATGCCACAAACTCGCCCGCATGGGTGAGATATATCTTGGTGACGCCCCTGAGATCGATCAAGTGATTTTCTTGACCATCATGTGCTCCATTGCCATTAGCATCAGATTTCGTAAAAATACCCCACATACCAGATTCTCCTTACTTTCTTGGTCAGATACTTCGTACTACTATTACGGAATTTTTTTTGAGAGGTTGCAGGAAGCAAGCTTGATCGCCTGTCATCGTTCGGGAAAGCGATCTATTTCAGGCGATCCGTTTCGACGATTGACCTCTTATCGCCTCTCCCCCAAAAACTGAGACACGCCTCATTCTGCTTATTGCCTGTTCTCCGGTCACGCGCCGCAAAGACTGATGAACAACTATACCTGCATCCTGTCAGACTGCGCGATAAATGATGACTGGGCAGCAAACTCCCGGTGATGACGTCGAACGATGACAGGAGACGATGTTTTGCGCAGCCCAACAGCCACTGGCTATAATTGCCGTTCGTGAAAAAACATCGAAAACTCATTTTCTTCTTATTTTTTGTTGCGATGCTGGTAATAGGGTGCAAACAGCTTCAGGTTGGTTATTATCTGACTCCGGCTAACGTCCCTACCATGCCTGGTACTTCTGTCCCCAACATTGCCTCGATTGCCCCATCGGCCACGCCTCCATCGACAATCCAGACAATCAGTGAGCCAACTGCTTCACCGGCTCCCATCCCTACCATCACACTCACACCAACAGCCACATCGTTCCACTGCGATCAAACCGAAGGCACAGTCGAGTTGATGGCTTTCGAAAGCCGGCTTGCCCATCGAGAATTTAAGTATCGCGTGTATCTCCCGCCTTGTTATAGCATCACCGGGCGTCGCTACCCTTATCTCATCATGATGCATGGCCTGGTGCCGGGCACCAATGTCATGAACGACGATCAGTGGGATCGGATGGGGCTGGACGAGGCGGCCGGCCAGGGCTATCTCGATGGAACGTTGCCGCCGATGATCATCATCATGCCGGACGGCAATACTGCCCGACATGGTGACGATGATAGCCCGTTCTCGGAGGTTATCGTCAACGAGCTGATGCCTGATATCGAGGCTAAGCTGTGTACCTGGAACGAATCGGGGGCAAGAGCGATCGGCGGACTGTCGCGAGGCGGATTCTGGGCTTACAGTGTGGCATTCCAGCATCCTGACCTGTTTGATCGAGTAGGAGGTCACAGTCCATTCTTTTACGATGGTGATTATCCGGTCTACAACCCTTATAATCTGATGGATACCGCTCAGGGTGTCAAGCGGCTTGCGTTGTACATCGACTATGGTGTCAACGATCACAATGTCGATGTCGGGATTGGTTTGTTTGTGGACAAGCTGCGAAGGTTGGGCCTTGATGCCCAGCTCGTGATCAATTCTGAAGGGGCCCATACCGAAGATTATTGGGCTGCTCACGTCACCGATTATTTGGAGTTCTATTCGTCCGAGTGGCCGCGTGATGTGGAACATCTCCCCAGATGCGAGTGGGTGAGCCCATCGGCAGAGCCGTCAGAATCTCCGTAAGGGCTGTTTGACCGATAGCCGGCAGCAGTCATCCAAAACTATGTGTTGTAGACTCGAGATTACTTTCAAGGAAAACACTCCATGACAAAGAAAACGAAATGGCTGATAACAGGCGGATCGGGCTTTTTGGGCATCAACCTGATACGCTACCTGCTTGAGAGAGGGCACGACATCGTCAATCTGGATCTGGTTGAGTTCGATTACCCGGATTGCAAAGACAAGATCACATCTTATCAAGGCGACATCCGTGATCGGGAAATGGTCGACCGCGTGATGGAGGGGGTCGATATCGTCGTCCACGCGGCGGCGGCGCTGCCTCTTTACTCGAAAGAGGAGATCTTCACCACTGATATCGATGGCACTCGCAATGTGTGCGACTCGGCTTACCAGCACAAAGTAATCCGGATGATCCACATCTCCTCGACGGCCGTTTATGGCATCCCCGATCACCATCCGCTATACGAGACCGATCCCATGCAAGGGGTTGGCCCCTATGGGTATGCCAAGGTAGCTGCCGAGGAAGTTTGCCTGGAATACCGCAAGAAAGGCATGATCATCCCGATCATCCGGCCCAAGTCCTTCATCGGGCCAGAGCGGCTGGGAGCTTTTGCCATGTTCTACGATTGGGCCAGGGATGGCCGGGGCTTCCCGATGCTGGGTAGCGGCAAGAACCGCTACCAGTTCCTGGATGTCGAGGATTTGTGCGACGCCATCTACCGGTGCGCTATGTTAGAGGAGGCCATCGTCGACGATACGTTCAATGTTGGCGCCGATGAGTTTACGACTATGGGTGAAGATTTCCAGGCGGTGCTCGATGAGGCCGGCTTTGGCAAGAAAGTCGTACCTTTCCCTGCCTGGCCCGCTATTACCGCGCTGCGCATCCTGGAGTTCTTCCACCTCTCGCCGCTGTATAAGTGGATCTACGAGACGGCCGTCACCGACTCGTTTGTCTCAGTTGAGAAGGCGCAGAAAGTTCTCGGCTTCGAGCCCAAATATTCCAATAAGGACGCGCTGCTTCGCAACTACCGGTGGTATCTTGAACATCTGGAGGAGTTCCGGGGACGTTCCGGTGTATCGCATCGTGTGCCCTGGAATCAGGGCGCATTGGGTATTGTCAAATTTTTCTTTTAGATGTTGCTTGCTAAATGAGTTGGGCATACCAACATGACTGAGCGGCTTTACTACGCTGATGCTTATATCCGGAGCTTTGAGGCACATGTCATCGAGCATCTGGATGTCGACGGTCGCCCGGCAGTGGTGCTGGATCGAACCGGCTTTTACCCTACCGGCGGCGGCCAACCCTGCGATCTGGGCACCATCGACGACGTAGAAGTGGTCGATGTTCTGTCTCGCCCCATCGATCACGCCGTGCTCCACGTGTTGGCCGGCAAAATCACTGCTGATACCGTGTCCTGCCGGATCGATTGGGCGCTCCGGCTCGATCACATGCAGCACCATACCGGGCAGCATATTCTGACCCGCGCTTTTGCCGATGTCGCGAATGCCCATACCGTCAGCTTTCATCTTAGCCCGGACAGCGTGACTATCGATCTTGATGTGCCCCACATCCCACCGGACATGGTGGCAGAGGTTGAAGATTTTGCCAACCGGATCGTCTTTGAAAACCGCCGCGTGACGGCGCGCATCGTCGATGCCAATGAAGCTGATCGGCTCAATGCGCGGAAGCGCAAGCTGCCTGACTACCTGGATGCCAATGAGCTGAGGGTGATCGAGATCGAGGGTCTGGATGTCACGGCTTGCGGCGGAACACACGTCAGCCGGACCGGCGAAATCGGCCTTATCAAGGTGCTCAAGCTGGAACGCAGCGTGCCGGAGACCCGTGTCGAGTTCCGATGTGGAATGCGAGCCCTGCGCGATTACCAGCTCAAAAACACACTTGTCTCCCAGCTTGCCACTGATTTGACCGTTGGCGTTTGGGAGGTCGGGCAGGCCATCGCTCGCCTGAATGCCGATCTCAAAGAGGCACGCAGCATGTTGAAAGAAGCACAAGCTCGCCTGCTTGATCACGAAGCTGACAGCCTGCTGGCGGCATCTGCCTTGCATGGGGATATCCGAGTAGTGAGAGCCGTCTTTGAGAAGCGTGATGTGGCTGATCTGCGCGCCCTGGCTGCGCGATTTGCCGGCACACCGGCAACGGTGATTCTGTTGGGAGCCGCCGGCGAGAAAGCCCAGGTTGTTCTGGCGCGCAGCCAGGATCTACCCTACGATATGAGCGATGTGCTTAAGCAAGTGCTGGCAGCACTAGGAACGGATCGGGGCGGTGGGCGTCCCGATTTTGCTCAGGGCGGTGGCGTAGCAGCGACAGTTGGCGAGATCGAGGCGGTCTTGCGAGACCTTGAGCAGGGTTTGTTTCTTTAGCACGATAGATTTGATCGGAAATAGCAGGACTATACACAACATGTCTATTGCCGATCAAGTCTACTATCCTTCGATGGGGGAATGAGGACAATCTCTTCATGAGAGAAATAGCACCGGGCGTTTTTATCGAAACGGATTACTCCCTGGTCACCGTGGGAGCTATATCAACCACCAATGGCTGGGTGTGCATCGATACGCCTCCCTATCCACGCGACGCACGCAAGTGGAAGGCGGATCTCCAGTCGCTCGACAAGATGCCGATCCGCTACGTGATCAACACCGATCACCATCGGGATCGTATTCTAGGCAATGTCTGGTTTGAAGCGCCGGTAGTCGCGCATGAGGCTTCAGCCGATGTAATGTTCAACCTCAAGAATGCCTTTTTGACACAATCTGCCGAGGAGCTGAATATCAATGATGCCGATTTGGGCGAGAGTTCCATGCTAAGGATCGTGCCGCCTCAAATCTCTTATAGCCATAGTCTGGTCTTGTACTGTGGCGAGCGTGTGATCACGCTCAACCACCGGCCTGGCGCGACGGCAGGAAGCACCTGGGTGACACTGCCCGATGAGAAGGTTATTTTCGTGGGGGATACAATCGTTACCACCCAGCACCCTTATATGACCGATGGGGTATCCAGATCCTGGCTGGTCAATCTGTCCATGCTGCGCGAGGATCGATACACCGGTTGGACGGTCGTGCCCGGTCGAGGAAATGTCGTTTCACCAGAAGAGACAGCTCCTTTATCCGAGTATCTCCGTCAGACACGCAAACAAGTCGCCGGCCTGGTGCGCGCGGACCGCGCGCGCTCTGATGTCTCGGTACTGATCCCGGATTGTCTCTCTTCTTTTGAATACGAGTCGGAGCAACGCGAGGACATACAGCGGCGCATCAAGGCTATGCTGGAGGCGATTTACGAAGAGTTGCGCGCTAACCCGGAAGAAGAAGCGGAATAAGCCGGATAGATGTCTCGAAAATCTGGTGGGCGATCGAGGTTTTGTTCATCCGGATGCAAAAGAAAGGTCAGTCTATGCAAAGGTTCCTGACAGTGACAGTTTTCGCTCTTCTGGTCAGCGCATGTGGCCATGCAACTCCGGAGCACGTAGAGTCTACGGCAACGGCAACGCTCAATCCTCCCAGACCGACGGAAGGTGCGACGTTGCTGCCTGCCGCCATCGAGATTCATAACTTCCCGGTTATTCCAGCCATTTCAGAGTACGCGCGCGAGATTTTTCTCGATGGTCAGGCGCGGGGACGCAATGCTCAAGTGTTTGCAAAAGTCGGTGATTGTATGACTGATTCGCCAAACTATTTGATCCCCTTCAGCACCGGTCAGTATGACCTGGACAATCAGGATCATCTGCAAGCAACCATCGATTGGTTTAAGGCTGTTACCGTTCGCGATGTAGATGGTCAGCCGGTCGATTCCTTCTCGACTCCCAGCATGGCAGCAGGTAGTGGCTTTACCAGTGCCGGCCCGCTTGATCCGACATGGGCCAACCCTAATTGGTGCCAGTCCGGCGAATCGCCTCTTGTGTGCGAGTACCGGATCACAAACCCATCGCTGGCGCTGATCATGTTTGGCACCAGCGATGTCTATTCCATTCAGCCTGACAAGTTCGAGCATTATCTGCGAACCATGATCGAAGAGACCATTGATGGCGGTATCGTGCCAATCCTGAGCACCTTTCCACCACGACCTGACTATCCGGAAGACAGCATAATCTATAACGAGATCGTCGTTCAGCTTGCCGTTGACTACGACATTCCATTGGTTAATTTGTGGCTGGCTTTACAAGATGTGCCCGGCTATGGCGTCGATCCGGAACACCCTAACCGGCTCACACTGCCGGAAGACGGCTGCGCTGCCTGCTTTACTCCCGATCACATGGATGCCGGTATCACAGTGCATAACATGACCACCCTGATGGTGCTCCACGAAGTTACGAAGGAAATGCTCAGCCGGTGACTGGCAATCGGATGATTGGCAATTGCCAATCACCGGGTTTGAAGGCCAAACAGGACTACTCTCTGCTGAACAGCTACTGCTTCTTGTCATGCCGGTAATGCCACACAATCGCGATTGGGTATAATGTCCGGTCGCATCATGTAACCAGGAGAAATGCTTCATGCCCAAACGCGACGACATCCACAAGATTATGATCATCGGCTCCGGCCCCATTGTTATTGGACAGGCGTGCGAGTTTGACTACTCCGGTAGCCAGGCTTGCAAGGCGCTCCGTGGGCTGGGCTACCAGATCGTGCTGGTCAACTCCAACCCGGCCACCATCATGACCGATCCGGGCATGGCCGATGCCACTTATATTGAGCCGCTCAACCTGCATACTTTATCCGAGATTGTTGCCAGGGAGCGCCCCGATGCGCTGCTACCCAATCTGGGTGGGCAGACAGGGCTCAACCTGTCTTTGGAGCTGGCACGCGCCGGGGTACTTGACAAGTACGGCGTCAAAATCATCGGCGTGGACATCGATGCAATCGAGCGTGGCGAAGACCGGATTGTATTCAAGGAAACGATGACCAGATTAGGCATCGACATGCCATTGAGCGAAGCAGTCTACAGCGTAGAAGCCGCTGAGAAAATGGCCGAGAAACTGGGCTACCCGGTGGTTATCCGCCCGGCCTATACCATGGGCGGCACCGGCGGTGGCCTGGTATATAACGTGGAGGAGCTGCGCGTCATTGCCGGCCGTGGCATCGCTGCCAGCCTGGTCGGACAGGTGTTGGTCGAGGAATCGGTGTTGGGCTGGGAAGAGTTGGAGTTGGAGGTAGTGCGCGACGCCAAAAACCAGATGATCACCGTGTGCTTTATCGAGAACGTCGACGCTATGGGCGTGCACACCGGCGATTCGTACTGCACCGCGCCGATGTTGACCATCAGCCCGGAGCTGCAACAGCGCCTGCAAAAGCACTCTTATGACATCGTGGAAGCCATCCAGGTCATCGGCGGCACCAACATCCAGTTTGCCCACGACCCCAAGACTGGCCGCGTGGTGGTCATCGAGATCAACCCGCGAACTTCGCGCTCCTCCGCGCTGGCATCCAAGGCCACCGGCTTCCCGATCGCACTGGTATCCTCCATGCTGGCTGGCGGGCTCGTGCTGGACGAGATCCCCTACTGGCGCGACGGCACGCTGGAGAAATATACGCCTTCGGGCGATTACGTGGTGGTCAAGTTCGCGCGATGGGCGTTCGAGAAGTTCAAGGACGCCCAGGACAAACTCGGCACCCAAATGCGCGCGGTGGGCGAAGTGATGAGCATCGGCAAGACCTACAAGGAAGCTTTCCAGAAGGCCATCCGCTCACTGGAAAACAGCCGGCACGGACTGGGTTTCGCCGGGAACTTCCATGAGCTGCCTCTAGACACATTGCTGATGATGCTCAACGAAGCTTCCAGCGAGCGGCATTTTATGATGTACGAAGCCCTTCGTAAAGGCGCCGATGTCGATGATCTGCATCGACGCACGCACATCAAAACCTGGTTCATCGAGCAGATGAAAGAGCTGGTCGAGCTGGAAAACGAGCTGCTCAAGTACCAGGGCAATCTGCCGCCTGACGCGCTGCTGGCGCAGGCCAAGAAGGACGGCTTTGCCGACTGCTACCTGGCGAAAATCCTCGACGTGCCCGAGAAAGAGATCCGCGAGCGCCGCGTGGCGCTGGGCGTGGTCGAGGCCTGGGATGCGGTGCCGGTGAGCGGTGTGGAAGATGCCGCCTACTACTATTCCACCTACAACGCGCCCGACAAAGTGCCGACCAGCGACCGGCGCAAGGTTATGATCCTGGGCGGAGGCCCCAACCGCATCGGCCAGGGCATCGAGTTCGATTACTGCTGCGTTCACGCCGCCTTCGCCCTGCGCGACCTGGGCTTCGAATCGATCATGGTTAACTGCAATCCGGAGACGGTATCGACCGACTATGACACGTCGGACAAGCTGTACTTCGAGCCGCTGACTGCGGAAGACGTGCTGAGCATCTACGACAAAGAGAAGCCGGAAGGGGTGATCGTCCAGTTCGGTGGGCAGACGCCGCTCAACCTGGCGAATGAGCTGGCCGCGGCGGGTGTGACCATCCTGGGCACCACGCCGGAGACCATCGACCTGGCCGAAGACCGCGACCGGTTTGGCAAGATGATGGACGAACTGGACATCCCCATGCCGGAATCGGGCATGGCCAGTACACTGGAGGAGGCGTTGGCTGTGGCCGAGCGCATCGGGTACCCGCTGATGGTGCGCCCATCGTATGTGCTGGGTGGGCGCGGCATGGAGATCATCTACGATCAGGATAAGCTGAAGCAGTATGTGCTGGCAGCGGTGGCGGTCACACCCGACCGGCCGATCTTGATCGACAAGTTCCTGGAGAACGCGCTGGAAGCGGAGGCCGACGCGCTGTCCGACGGCATCGACACCTTTGTACCGGCGGTGATGGAGCACATCGAGCAGGCTGGGATACATTCCGGCGATTCGGCCTGTGTGATCCCGCCGGTGAGTATCCCACAGAAACACATCGACACCATCTGTGAGTACACCCGCCGCATTGCCCACGAGCTGGGCGTGATCGGCCTGATGAATATGCAGTACGCCATCGCCGATGACAAGGTATACGTGTTGGAAGCCAACCCGCGCGCCTCGCGCACCGTCCCGCTGGTATCCAAGGTATGCAACGTCTCGATGGCACGCATTGCTACCCAACTGATGCTGGGCAAGAAGCTTGCGGAGCTAAACCTGAGCGACAAGGTCATACCGCACTTTGGCGTCAAGGAAGCGGTGCTGCCGTTCAGCATGTTCCCGGAGGTCGACCCCGTGCTGGGGCCGGAGATGCGCTCCACCGGCGAAGTATTGGGGATCGATCAGGTGTTTGGCCTGGCCTATTTCAAGGCGCAGGAAGCCGCGCAGCAAATACTGCCGGCAGAGGGCACAGTGCTCATTAGCGTTAGCGACCGGGATAAAGAGGCGGCGCTGGATGTGGCCAGAGCGTTCAGCCGGATGGGGTTCAAGATCAAGTCGACCAAGGGGACACAGAAGTTCCTGACAGAGCGAGGGATCGAATGCGAGGTCATCAATAAGCAGCACGAAGGCCGGCCCAACATTGCCGACGGCATTAAAAACAAAGAGATTCACCTGGTGATCAATACGCCGGTGGGCAAGATCAGCCAGTATGATGATTCTTACATTCGCAAAGCTGCTATCAAATACAAGGTGCCCTATATCACTACGATGCCTGCCGCGCTGGCCGCGGCCAAGGGCATTGCCGAACGTCGAAATCAGGCCCCTCAGGTGCGCTCATTACAGGAATATCATAGCGGCATTAGGCAATCATGACATACGAAATGGAATAAGATAGAGATTTGGCTCCGGTTGCTTTGGCGATCCACGTCGACAACAGCCCGCCCTTCTTCGATGTCGGGCCGTTCCCCCATCTACCAGCAGCTCGGTCGACGCTCAAAACAGAACACGCTTTCCGATTGTTCTGTGTCGTTCGGCTCTTTGGTG
>JAFGLD010000259.1 GCA_016928235.1 Anaerolineae bacterium
AGAAGGGGCGGCTGGCTCAGGCATCGATGGGGCTTCAGCAGCCTCGTCGGTGGGCCCGGCGGCGGCCTCCGTCAGCCAATCCGGCATATCGATGGGAGAAGGGGCGGCCGGCTCAGACGTTGATGGAGGCTCATCTGGTAGTGCAGGCTCGGCAACAGATTGCAACCAGTCAGGCACATCAGCAGTTGCTGGTGTGGATGTGACAGCCTCATCAGATCCGGCAGCCTCTCGCAGCCAGTCAGGTAGATCGGCAGGTTGAGGTGTACCAGATGTCGGTGAAGGAGAGCCCGGCTCTGTCTCAGAGCTTAGCCAATCCGGCAAAGATCCCCCTCCATCTTCCGATGGCTGGTTAGGGGTTTCGTTTTCACTATTGTCGTGCGGAAGACCCATTTCGTATTTCCTGCACAGAATCAGTCTTTATAAGGACGCTCAGCGCCAACCAGGACACGCAGTCCGACGGCTACTGTTCCAAGAGCTATGCCCAACAGGATGCCCCGCGCGCCTGCCAGAGCGGGTACAGACACGATCCAATCACGGAAACCATTGAGGAATCCCATGAAGTTCAAGGGTATCCATCCAACTAACGTCACCACCACAACGGACAGGAAGAGAAGCGTCCAGCCGCCGGGCTTCGTCTTTAGCATACGGGCAGCACCGACAACCAGGAAGAACATCACCAGGCTTGCCAGTGCAGCTTGTGAGGTAGCTATAATGCCTATAAACAAGGTATGGATCAGACTGCCGTCTTCGTACAGCACTGGAGCACCTGAACGCAGGCTTTCCACCGCGCCCACCATAACTGTGCCTACAGCGGCTACCACTGTCACCATGCTGTAGATCGAACCACGCACCTTCCCCTGAATGCGGCGAAAATGCGTCAGTACCAGATTAAAGATGCCGATCAGAATGGCCAGGCCGGCCAGCACCGCTGCCCAATTCGTTAGAATCAGACGGATAGACATCAACTCTTCCACATTTGGAAGAAAGTAGCTGAACAGCGTGACTAATCCAACACCAATTGCGAGTGCTGCGGGAATGACGTACTTCATAATGCGCTAACCTTCAGTTTTCAATGCATCAATCCCAGAATCGACAAAACACTCCCGACTACCAGGGCGGCGATAACTATCCATCGCAGAACATCCTGGACAGCCAGGCTGGCAATAGCAGTGGGCTCTTGTGTCAGGTAAGCTCTGGCTACATATAACTCTTCGCCAAGCAGGACGTGATCAGCCATCACAAAGGCGGCTGCCTGACCCTGTAACCGGTCGCTGGTTGCAACCTGGTTCAGATGTTTGCGTTGCCCGGCTTCAGCCATCAGTGCAATTTCGGGTCCCAGGGAGCCGGCCAGGATGTTGGCACGTACATCATCATCGGCAATGATGCCGGTTGCGCCGGCAGCCATGGTCAGAGAATCGAGGGCAACCAGACGAGCCGACACCACCTCGAATTTGTCTGCGGCATCTTTGTGATGGTAAGCTCGCCGTATGGTATCAGAAATCACCGGCAGGGCCGTCGCGTCACTGGTCGTCGCTACCGGCGACAGATCGCTGATCGATGATGCCTCAGACACATACTCTAGCATTGCCAGAGTTGAGAGGGTGGTGCCGGTATCCTCGCCAATAATACTGCCCGATCCCAACGAGACATGGACACGCCCCCCGCTCTCCACAGCTTGACCAACCTGGTTAGCCAGAGCATCATAGCTTCGGAGAGGACGCAGCGCAAGTTTGAACCCATACCGTACCAGGATGGAAAAAACAATCAGAAGCAGCCCAGCCAACAGCACAAGCGCCAATCCAAACCAGTCAAAAAGCCACATGATTATTCATCCGTTTCCGGTTGTGCCATACAATCGAAGTGCTGTGGTTCATTCAATAACTCGGCCAGAGAGCTGATTGCTTCAGACTGGCCAAAGAGCGCAAAACCGGGCTGAGAAAACCAGAGCATCTGTGCGGCAAGCGGAGCAAGTGGTTGAAGAGCATGGCCGATTGCATGGACAATCTCCCCTAGCCCAGCACTGGCTAAATGATGCTCCAAACGTTGTACCTGCGTTAACCAGCGTGTTTGCCAATGATTTGTCATATGCAGTATAACATGGAGCGAATCAGGGCGAAAGCTTACTCTCGTCGCCAGTATAGCACGTTGTCTTGTAAAGGGAAAAACAGCAGTAAGAGTACGGCACGTACTGAAGTGATGAGCTGTATGGCAGTACCGCATAACTTGCTATTGGTAAGAACAACCTGGTTGGTCCTATACGTACCAATGCCTCCGCCGACGCTGTCATCCCCGCAAAGGCGAGGATGACAGCCACAACCACGTTTGAGACATGAAAACAGTGAGTGGACCGAAAAGAATACCTGTCGACTTAAGGTCATTCCCCTTCTCTGTTGATCGACAGAAGACCGGGCAAGTCAAGAAAAAGATCGAAATGTTTTCGGGAAAAGATCGTGATCTTTTTTGAAAGAGATCAAGAAGTCTTTTGGACATAGTCGCCAAATGGTGATCTCAAGTGTCATTTCTGTGTCAATAGGACTCGTCGAGCGTGATAGGTGGATTCCCGCCCCACGCCTCCGCGGGGGCAGGCATTTCGCGGCATGACGGGGTTGGCGAAGGTATTTCCAGGAAACTCAACTCGATCAGAACGAAAGTACAAATACAAAATATGGAGACTATGTCGTTTTTGTTTCAGTTGACGCTTATGGGCCAAAATGCATTGATAGCAAGTTATGCGGTATTGCGAAAAAGCGGTATCTTCTCAACAACTTGGGGTAGTCTTGGTAGCATCCAGAAATAGCGTGGGTGGGATCGTTAAGGAATGGCGATTAAACAACTTTCCCGTTTGAGACTGCAATAAGGATTATGGATGGGTAAGTTAATCAATCCTCATTCCTAAACAG
>JAFGLD010000260.1 GCA_016928235.1 Anaerolineae bacterium
ATTTGCATACATCGTCAGTTTACTTGGTCCGACAGATCAACCCGTCGAACCAAGTAATGGTTCGGAGCAGGCTCTTTCAGGTGGACCCAAAGGGGCTCGAACCCTTGACCTCCACAATGCCATTGTGGCGCTCTCCCAACTGAGCTATGGGCCCGGATAGACAATAGTTTAATTATGCCGAACCATCAGAGTGTTTGCAAATTTTTCCTCTGCCCGGCCATTTTGCCGGTCGATGAGTCAATCATCGCTGCATGAGAATGTCAACTGTACCCGTCCTGCCGTCACACGATCTCCCTCTTTGAGTGGATGGGTGTCGCCGGCCTGGATCTGTTGATCGTTTAAGAATGTTCCATTCATGCTGCCCAGATCTTCGATGAAGTAATCTGCCCCATTCTGAAAAATACGGCAGTGACGGCGCGAAGCTGTGCGGGCATCCTCAATCCCCAATGTCCAGAGGTCAATATCCGGAGTAGCGGAATCGCGCGGATGGCTGCGCCCAATGACCATATCAGGCCTGGTCAGGGGGATGCTCAGGCCAGTCATCGTTACCAGTTTGCAGCTGGGACCGCTTGGTGGCTTGGTGGCTTCGGATGGCACACGCATCAACATTGCTGTAGTCGACGGTGGCAGGTCGGAGAGGCTGGGGTCCTGTATACCCCCCAATATTTTCTCGATCCGTCGCACAACTTCCCCGGCGGTAGCAATCCGATTCTCGACCCGGTAGGCGATCATGTCGCTCACCAATGACTCGACCTCCGGTGAAACACCGGTCAGCGGGTCCAGGTCGCCGGAGATGATTTTGGAAGCCACCGTGCCAAACTCGCGTGACTTGATCGGCAGACTCGCCATCAACATTTCATACAGGACTATACCCAGAGCATAGATATCTGCCCGGTGATCGACGCCATGTGCCTCGAGTATCTGTTCCGGCGGAGCGTAATAGAGCGTGCCGGCAAAATGTGAGGGGTCGGTCAGCGTCGCGTGGTTTTGCCCTTTTGCGATCCCAAAGTCGATCAGCTTGGCCTGGTTGTCAGGCGTGATCATGATATTCTGGGCTTTTACATCGCGGTGAACGATGCCATGATTGTGGATATCGACCAGACCCAGCGCAAGTTGACGAGCGATGGCTAACGCGTCTGGCTCGCTCAACGCGCCACGGGTGTCGACAATATCTGCCAGTGTGTGTCCCTCAACAAATTCTGCGATGATGTAACTTAAAGTCTGTTGGGTCTCTGCCTCGAATTCCCGCAAAGCCCAATCGTAGAGCCGGATGATATATGGGTTATTCAGTTGCTGAAGCAGTTCAATCTCGCGCCTGAAGCGTCCCATGAATTGGTCGTCTACCAGATGGGGATGGACGACTTTGACGATCACCATCTGGCCGGTTTGCGCGTCTCTAGCCAGATAAACAGTAGCAGCGCCGCCTGATCCAAGCCGATCGTAGATACGATAGCGACATCGCAGCGTGTGACCTGTAAGCACCTGTTTGGGCCTCCCCTTACTTCATAAAACAGTATTTTTACACTGTTCCCATTATAACATCGACCCCGGAAGGTTGCATTTTGGAGCCTGGCCGGTGGTTGGCGTGTGACATAAACGTGACTAGTACAGTTGGGCATGAAAGGCATCTTTAACTATGGGTTTATTTGCGCCCAACTGTACTAGGTGTGAACAGCAGACCATAGCAAAAATCTCACACCATGCTCTCCTCGATGTCGATGAATGTGGCTGTCCCATCGGGCAGAGTAAGCACACACACTGAGCGTGCCTTGCCTCGCCCCCCCAACGCGCCGGGATTGATCACCCGCGTACGGCCAATATGATCGTCGCGCCGTCGATGGGTATGACCGTGAAAAACGTAATCATAACAATTGCTTGAAATCAACGCGGCCAGATATTCATCATCGTTGCCATGGTAGACAGCTATCGGAATCCCCTCAAGAAGCCCCATGTACTTGTATCCAATACTGTTCGTGCCCGAAAGCCGACCAACGGCAGCAGACAGATCTGCATGCTCCCGATCCAGGTTACCGAAGACAAAAAACACGCGCCATCCTTCAAACAGCGCCACAATCTGGGGAATGGTAATATCACCACAGTGGATGATTTGCTCAACCCCATGCAGCCTGAAGATGTCCAATGCGCGGCGCGTATTTTCCGGGTTGTCGTGTGTGTCAGACAGGATTCCAAGTTTCATGATGGCTTCAGGTTTGGCCTGGTTACATTCCCAAAATATGACAACGTGTTCAGGCAATTGACAAAAGGAAAAAGGAGAAAATGATGCTTTCGGTGATTTTACAGGGGTTTGCAGAAGAAACACAAGCGAAAATCGGACAGTTACAAGAGGATGTCAAAGCAAGGTACCACGCGAGAATAGCGTGATACCCAATTATTTCCGATAAAGTCTATTGTGATCCAGGCCGGATTACAGCTTAGGCAAGTTAGTCTTTGTCTCAGCGGTCGATGGATCTTCGTCGAATGTTGGTGGATGATGCTCCTGCGTCTTTGCTGTGTATGAAGCACCGATTTTTTCCTGCCCTGGCCCTACGAAGAAATACCAGGCTCCTCCGCCGATGATCACCACACCTAGGCCGATGAGCAGGTAGGGCAAAACGGACGCAAATCCTTTAGGACCGACATCTGTGCCAGCCAGGATGGTGGGAGTAGGTGTCAGGGTTGGCGCTTCTTCGGTAGCGGCCGGCTTTGTTACCTCCTCCATCGATAGTGTCTCAACAGCTGCCACACTCTGTGTGAGTTCCTCAGTTGGCTGAGAATCTTCAGACGGCAGGTCCGTGACAGTTGGCGTCAAAGTAGGCATTGCCATAGCAGTAGCCGTCAACATTGGGCCGGGATCGGGTGTAGGCGGTACACCACCCGGATCGACTGTGACTGTCGGCGCGGCTTCGTTCAGCGGGTCTTTGACCCCCTCCTCGACTAAAATCCAGGGCATTCCTCCAATCAGACATCCTCCTGCTGTGGCCGGATCGTTGCAATCCGCACCGCCAACTACCACTCGGTATACACCACCCTCGGGCTTCAGGAGCCACTGATTGCCTTCCAGATCGTACAGGTTGGCCTGGCTGCTGCGTGTTGGGATGGTCAAGGTAGCATTTTGAGCCGTCCGTGCCCAGGCAATGTGGGTCACCTTGTTGCTGGAAGTCAGTCGAACGTACTCAACAAGAGGATGAGCTTCCTCATCAACCTGACGGGCCAACCTGAAACCGCTAAAATGCTGTGCGGCGAGCTGGTAGGCTGCAAAGGCCGGTCTCGGGTCGCCATCGGCGCGGACCAGGCCGAAGGCCTGATCTCCGTCGGCTGCAAGGTCATCTGCAAGCTGATAGATGGCGATGCGCTCGGCGCCGGCTGCAAAACCCAGGGCATAAGCATGGATAATAAAGGCGGCCTGTTGTTCCAACGTGATTTTTGAATACTTTTTGAGCGTGCTATCTTCCGGATAGACCTGGGGGTCAATGCCGGGGCGAGCATTTGTATGATTGATCCAGACCGGCTTTAGCGGAATACCTTGCTTGCTGAGCAAATAAAGAGGGTTAGCCGTCAGTGTATAAATCTGGTCAGAGGCAAAGAAAATGTGCACTGTGACAACATCAAAATAGTAATCATGAGCCGTGGCTGTCGGATCATCGATGGCAATATCCAGGAAACGGTTGAACCAGATCGGGTTTTTGTCAGTAATACCGCCTAGATGGATCTGCGCGTTGGTGTTGCTTTTCTTTACAACCAGGTAGGCTACTTTCACAAGTTGGTAGTAGTCCTCGGTTGTGCCACCCCATAAGCTGCCAAACGAATCGGCCGGAACGTCTGGGGCTTCCCAGATGACCCAATGGTTGATGCCCTGTACACCGTAATGGCTGACCGTCTGCCGGACAAAATTGGCCCACAGGTTATTGGGATCATCGATTGGCAGATACAGACCGCGCGGCACGCCAGTTCCTGATTTGTCGTCAGTAGCCCACGCCGGTGTGCCGATCAACTCGGCGACGACTTCGCGCCCGTCTGTGCGTGCGCTATTCAGCCATTGATCGGTGGCTTTGGGCGCTTTCCAGTCAGATGGGCCGTCGGGCTGAAGCTGGTCCCAGCGTAATGTAATGAGTTCCCAGCCGGCCCCGGAGTTGGCGGCTGCTTCGGGGGCCCGGAAAGCATTGACCAGGCCAAAGCGCGAATTGTTGAACTTTTGTTGGGCCATGGTATTGCCCACTGTGAGTTGACCGGCAACGGCGATTATCGCAAAGATCAACATCATCCGCAGGATGGGGTTTGTTTTTGAAGAAGTATTGAATGTGAACAATGTCTGTCCTCTGGCGTATGGCCTATAGCTGATAGCCAACAGCCATGGCCTAAAAACTATCAGCTACAAGCTGCTCTCGCGAATATCCTGAATGTTAATTTGAAGGCGGCGCTGGTTGTGCCATTGGCTCGACTCAAGATGATACGCGATATCCACCCTGTCGGGGAGGGTATCGATCTCATTCCCTCGCCGAAAAGCGATGGCTTCCAGTGACGTCGAGCCATCCGAAAGAAGCAGCTTGAGATGCTTCCCATCGGCGCCTACTGTGTGTCGATCCCGGATCTCGACACCTTGCGATTCGAACAATGGTGTTCGATTTCCTTCACCGGTTGGCTCTAACTGGGCCAGCGCATCGACCAGATCTAGATCGGCCTGATGCAAAGGCAGCCTGGCATCGATAACCAGGGCAGGGAGCAGCTCTTTATCGGCCAGTGCCTCAGCTGCAATATCAAAGAGACGCTCCTGCAACAGCTCAATGTTATCGTTGCGCACAGTGAAGCCTGCAGCTGCAGCATGGCCACCATAACGCTCCAGGAGATCGGCGCACTGATCCAGCGCATGAGTGAAGTGAAACTCCGGGATACTACGACACGACCCGTGGCTCTCGTCTTGACCAACCTGCACAACGGCTGATGGTCGATAATACAGCTCGGTCAGGCGGCTGGCAACCAGCCCAACTACCCCTCGCTCAAAGCGAGGATCGGCCGAGAATAAGATGGGCTCGTCAGCCGGATCGCCTGGGATATTCTCCTCAGCCCATGCCTGCATTTCGTCGGTCTTCCGCTGCCTTTGCTGGTTGATATCGTTCAGATCAGAAGCGAGCTGGGTTGCTTTGCTCATGTCAGACACCTGGAGCAGATCATACGATAGCATTGCCGATTTGAGTCGTCCGGCAGCGTTGATGCGCGGGCCGATGAAAAAGCCGATGCTCATGGCATTGACCTCGCCTAGCTTGACTCCTGACACACCGTACAAGGCTTTGAGGCCAGGGCGATTTGGCCGGTTAAGCCGCCTGAGCCCTTCTTGCACCAACATACGGTTTTCCCCAAGCAGTGGCACGATATCGGCCACGGTGCCAATAGCAACCAGATCGAGCCAGTCTTCCGGGCGCCACTCACTATTCTTCTTATAGCCACGGCGCTGGGCCTCCATGTAGAGTCCCTGCGCAAGCTTGTAGGCCAACCCTACACCAGCCAGCATTTTCTCAGGGTAAGGGCAATCGGGCTGCTTGGGGTTGATAATAGCCAGGGCAGGTGGCACCGATGCCCCAACGCTGTGATGATCGGTAATGATGATATCAAGGCCAAAGCGGTTGCCATCTTCCACTTCGCGAACGGATCGAATCCCACAGTCAACCGTCAGGACAACGCGCACGCCCTGATCGGCCAGGCGTTTGAGGGCCAACGTATTCAGACCATATCCCTCATCGACACGATCGGGGATATAGGGTGACACAACGGCTCCCAACTGCTCCAATACCTGGCTCAGAAGGACAGTGGCCGTGACCCCGTCCGCATCGAAATCACCATAGACAGCAATGGGTTCCTTCTTCCGGATGGCAAGTCTGAGACGGTAAACTGCATCCTCCATGCCCTTCAACCGGAATGGGTTGTCATCCTGGCTATATGGGCTCAAGAACTCAATCACCTGGGCAGGCTCAGCGTACCCACGCCGGTAAAATACTTGTGCAAGAACAGGGTGGATTTGAAGCCTGGTCAGATGGTCGACGTAATCTTCCGGAACAGGGGGCGGCAATTCCCAACGCTTTTGATATGAGCCGTTCACGGTCACTCCAGGATAAGCCAGGTCTATTGACGTTGATACGGTAAAAAGGTGCCTCAACCCAATCAGGAAAGTTTTAGACTGGCAATCATATGGGGCGAGTAAATATGTAAACAGGTAATAGATTGCCGGCAAGTAGCTATTTGCCAGGGTCTTACGTTTTACATATTCCCCTTTTATGCTTTACACGTTATTACACTTATCCGGCAAAACTTATCTGGCTATTGACTTGCCCCATGTGAGTGTTAACCGAAAACTTTTCTGGAGAACTCTATAACTCGATGATCAAGTTTTTGTTCTGTTTGGGTTAGGTGATCAGTTTTCAGTGCTCGACGATTGAACGACAATCGTAGTGATCAGTTTAAAATCGTAGCCCAAAGATCGCAGATCACAG
>JAFGLD010000261.1 GCA_016928235.1 Anaerolineae bacterium
AATCGATTACGTATTCACATATTTACCTGTTTACATATTTACTCACCCCATATGATTGCCAGTCGAAAACTTTCCTGGAGATCTATAACCTGAGTTGCGCACAAAATCAGCTGGATTTTACGCATAGCACGCTTATTGCCGCTCAAGTCTAATATCCTGGAATGGTCGTCGGCGGGCCGGGCAATATGGTTATTGGCACCTCAAAAGGCGGCAGCGTTCCGGCATCGGCCCTGGCAACAAGAACCAATCGCAAAACATATTTACCAGGCGGTAGCCCATCGGCGTGAAGCATCTCCAATTGGCCATCGACAACCTGCTCGGTATGTGTCTGGCCTAGCGTGATATAGCTGGTGGGTGTCTCGCCTTCACCAATCTCGAGTTTATAAAACATGATCAGATCAGGGTTAAATGTGACAGTCCCTATAATGGGGAGCACGCCCCACACAGCTTGACCACGATAAGGCTGGCTGATCGCATAAGTCGCGCCGGTTATGTCATCAATCACGACTTCCACTTCGGCAACCAAATCAGGCGGGCAGGTATCGACTGGCTCAATAGGGATGCCGTTAGCATAAGCCCAGTTTCGCGCCCATACCGCAATGGTTGGGTCACGTGGTGCCTCGATGAATAATTGCAAGCTTAGTTGGGGCAGATCGGCATTTTCCGGGCTGACCATGCAGTAGAGAGGCACGGCTGGTACAGGGCTCCACGCGCCTGGCGTTGCGAGGGATGCAGGAAAGTATGTTTCTTGCATCCCAGGATCGAGCGATACCACGCCGATGATCTTGATGCCGCGTTCCAGGTTACTGGTCAGAACGGGGTAAGGCTCGCCCGTCTCCGGGTTCAAAAAAGGTGTTGCGGTAGGCGTAGGAACCTCGGTCGGCTCGATGCTGCTTACCAGGCTGTCGGTTGGGAACCACTCTACGCCGGTTGCCGGACAGCCATCAGCGGCAGGTTGAGGATCGTGGAGCGAAGACAGCAAGCAGATTGGCCGCTGCTCCATCCCATCTGGTGGTGTAAAGTCGCTGCGCAGGGGTGGGAGACGAGAGTCTTCTATGATCTCTGTCATATCTGGGCGATTGTAGAAAGCAGCCATGAAATCGTGCCAGATAGGCGCCGCTCCTGTCAACCCTGATGTTCCTTCGGCCATCGGGGTGTTGTCGGTGTTGCCTGCCCACACGCCAACCACCAGATGCGGCGTGTACCCAATCGTCCAGTTGTCACGGTAATCATTGGTTGTCCCGGTTTTGACCGCTGTCGGAAAGTCGAGCTTCAGATCCGAGTTGGCACCCATCGCAGGTGTGCGCGCATCATTATCAGAGAGTATGCTGCTGATCAGGAATGAGATACGTTGATCGAGAACTCGTTCGCCTACTCCGGAAGACGCTTCGTAGAGCACCTTACCTCTGTTGTCCGTTACTTTGCTGATCAGATAGGGCGTTACACGTTGTCCGCCATTGGCAAAGGCCGCATAAGCCGATGTAAGCTCTAGCGGTGTTAACTCACCACCACCCAGCGTCAAGGATAGGCCATATTGTGACGCATCCATACCCAGACTTTGAATGCCAAGCCTCTGTGCCATGTCCAGCAAGGCTGGAACTGTGATGTCATGCAAAAGCAGCAGAGCAGGTATGTTATAGGAGTTCGCCAGCGCCCCGCGTAACCGGACCGGACCATGAAAGCGATCATCATAGTTGTGTGGCTCGTAAATCGCGCCTGCTCCGGTATCAAATTTGATAGGCACATCCCACAACACATCAGAAGGCAGCCATCCACGCTCGAAAGCGGCAGCGTAAGTCAGGGGCTTCATCGAGCTACCCGGCTGCTGCGGAGAGAGGATGACATTGACATTACCGTCGATTGTTTCATCGTTGTAGTCTACACTGCCGACCATTGCCAGCACTTCACCTGTGTTCGGGTTGATTGCTACCAGAGCGGCATTATGTAGATTGGCGCTGTCGCGTACTTCGGCCACCCGTTGTCCAACGATCTGCTCAGCTAGAGTTTGGGTTTCCAGATCCAGAGTGGTCGTGATCTCCAGGCCACCCTGTGTAACCATCTCCGGATCCAGGTCAGTAATCTGTGCCAGGGCACTGCGCACAGCAACCGTGAAATGAGGCGCGCGGAGAGAGACCTCCGGGCTGGCCAGATCGGCCATACTGGTGGGGGGTTCGTTGAAAGCAATGTCGGCATCGGCTGAGCTGAGATAGCCATGTTTCACCATCAAGTCAAGCACGGTACGCTGGCGCAGCTTAGCCGCAGCAAAATCGGTATAGGGATCGTAAGGCACAGGAGACTGTACCAGGCCGGACAGAAAGGCTGATTCGCTAATGGTCAGCTCACTGGCGGACTTGCCAAAGTACACATTTGCAGCAGCCTCTATGCCATACGCCAGGTTTCCAAAATAAACTTCGTTCAGGTAGAGCGTGAGAATCTCATCTTTGGTGTATTGGCGGGTCATGACCCAGGCCAATGCTGCCTCTTTGAGCTTGCGGCGCAGCGTTTGCTCATTGCGTTCTTCGTAGGTAAACACAATTTGCCGGATCAGTTGCTGGGTAATTGTACTGCCGCCCGAGACAATGTCTCCTTCGGTTGTCCAGAGCCACGCGGCGCGTGCTATCGACGGGGGATCGAAGCCTGGATTTTCATAGAAGGTATCATCCTCAGTAGCAATAATTGCCCAGTGCATGGCAAACGGAATGCGATCAAAGGGAACTTCGATACGCCGCCCTTCGCCGATCAGCTCATACAGCAATTTACCTTTGCGGTCATAGATGCGCGAGGTTTGAAAGGTCTCCACCCCTTGCATCGATTCCAGCATCTCCATATCTGACCGGAGTTCGTCTGCCAGCGAGTTATACATGATTAAACCAAACAATCCGCCGGCAAACAGCAATGCTACCACAGCCATCGCGCTGATGAGCAGCCCGGTTCTCCAGCATCCCCATCGACCGCGCGACCTTCGAGGATGTTGAGGCGGCCAGGCAGGGGGCCCCGGCGGGCTCTGACCCTCCGGTGGCAGAGCATAAACGTCCGGCGGCAGCGTCGGTACAGTTGGAGGCTCATAGTAGGGTTGAGTGGGTTGCTGGTCAAAAGGTGGCTCTTGAGACATATGCTAATCCTTTGATATTGGGTGGCAGAGAGCGATTCTAGCACGGCAAGGTCAGTCGCGAAACCATTATCGACCGGCCGCCTTGCTTGCTGCTCAAGTGTAGTCGGGTGCTTGTTCTCTCGCCACCCGGCCGAATTCTAAACGGCCGTGTGCCCAAGATGCGAGATGGTCTGACAGGTAAAGTTGAGAAGTGTAAGGTTTACCGATTAAAATCTATTGTAACTATTCAGCGGTTAGCGGTTAGCGGTAAACTAAAAGTCGTCACTCATCACTCAAAACTGTCAAGCAGCCGGCACTAATCACTGAATAGTTAATACTCGATGATCAAGTTTTTGGTCTGTCTGGTTTAGGTGATCAGTAATCAGTGATCAGTTTTTCATCGCACAGCAATAACTGTACTC
>JAFGLD010000262.1 GCA_016928235.1 Anaerolineae bacterium
CTTTGTCAACTCCATTCTCTTTCCCTCCTTTTTGCCTGTTTTCCTCTCATTTTAACATTGTCAAGCAGTTATGTCCGGATCTCAGTGCCGGCTGCTTGACAGTTTTGAGTGACGAGTTTTGGGATGGTACACAGGGCTGTGATATGGAAAGAGATTATTTGTGAACATGTTGAGGAATGAAATGTCATTCCCGTGCAGGCGGGAATCCACTGGTACCTAGAGCATTCCGGATGCTGCCCTGGTAGCCTGTCCGCTTTCTTCTCCCCTTCTCTTTCATTCATGTTAAGCGGACGTTTTGACTTTGGTGAAAGGGGACATTACCACTTTGGGCTAACATCGCTACGACTTTGCTTGATCAATCGTATATAATTAGAGAACGATTGTTGATTCGCAGTTGTGTAGAGAGGAAGGGACATGAAGCGCTTCATCAGTTTCTTATCTGGCGTTTTGAGTGGCGCGGTGGTCGGTGCAACAGTTGCGATTCTCATTGCACCTGCCTCCGGAAAGGAAATGATCGGTGACATTCAAGGTCGTGCCGATCAACTGGTTGACGATCTCAAGTTGACTGTTGAGCGTGAGCGACAGCGGCTTGAGGCTGAGCTTGCATCGCTCAAGCGTGGTGAAATTCAAGTGTCTTGATAGATAAGATACGACCCGGAACTAGTGTTTCGCGGCATAAGTAAGCCATCAGTTATGGCTACCTGCGAAACACTTAAACAGTTGGGGATGAAGGGCTTCTTTACTGCCGGGCTATTTCTGCCCAACTGTACTAGCTTGGTCAGGTTTGTGAAGGAGAGTGATGTCAGTTTGTGGCAGCTGAACTGCCGATCATGCCATTCCCTCACGCTGCCCAATGCAGCGAGATGTTGAGGCCAAGGGCGCTGTTTTATTCCCGACAACAGGCCTGAACGGCAAATTTGGCGGAACCAGGCGTAAAACGATATACTCTCACCGCTTGACCAATCTCATAATGACACTCTCGCCATAGACAGCCGGTGACTGCGTACTTCTGAAGAGTGCGTGGCTGAAAGTTGCCCGCCGAGGCGAAGACACGCAGTTTCCGCCGCCGGAAAGGTGGTGGTTTGTTCTGTCTGCGATGACCTTCGCCCAACCAAAAGGGTGAAGGTCTTTTTTTGCTGGTTACCATTTTAAGGAAGAAGGAGGTGATCGACTTTTGGCACTATCAAGAGAACGTAAAGAAGAGCTTGTTGCCCATTACAGCGAAATGATCAGCCAGAGCCAGGCCATGATTCTGACGGAGTATCGCGGCTTGACCGATAAGCAGCTCAAGGCTGTTCGTGAACGTGTTCGTGAGGCAAATGGCTCCTACCATGTGACCAAGGTTACATTGCTCAAGCGGGCTTTGCAGGAACATGGTTTCGATTTGCCTGAGGCAGTGGAGAGCTTGCCTATTGCCATTGGGTTTTGCTTTGATGATATGCCTGGCGTGGCTAAGGTGCTGACCGATTATGCCAAGGATGTAGATCTGATGATCATCCGAGGCGGCCTGATGGGTGAGCGTTTCCTGAGCGAGGAAGAGATCAAGGCAATTGCCAAGCTGCCGCCGCTCGATGTGCTGCGCGCACAGCTCATTGGCCTGTTGGATGCTCCCGCCGCTAACCTGGTGGGTGTCATTCAGGCCGGAGTATCTCAGGTTGTGAATGTCTTGCATGCCTATTCGGAACAGACTGAGGACACACCTGCTTGAGATGGGTAACACGACAACGCTATCAAACTCTATTTTGTCGATATTCTGGGAGGACAGAGAAACACAATGGCTAATTTAGAAAAACTTGCTGAAGAACTGGGTGGTTTGACCCTGTTGGAAGCTTCACAGCTCAAGACCATGCTCGAAGAGCAGTGGGGTGTCACGGCGGCGGCGCCTATGGCGATGGGGGCTATGCCCTCCATGATGGCTACTGATGCCGCTCCCGTAGCCGATGAGCAAACCGAGTTTGACGTCGTCATCACCGACGTTGGCCCCAAGAAGATCCAGATCATCAAGGAAGTTCGCGCCTTGACCAATCTGGGACTCAAAGAAGCCAAGGACCTGGTGGAAGCCACCCCAGCTACCGTCATGCAAGGTGTCTCGAAGGACGCCGCAACGGATGCCAAAACTCGCCTGGAAGCCGAAGGCGCAGTGGTGGAAGTCAAGTAGTTGTTGGCTCGCTATACCAGACGCGCCATCTTGTCACAAGGTGGCGCGTTTTTCATTTCTGGCGAATAGACCGAGGAAATGTATCTTCTCAATAACCCAGGGGCAATTTCAAGCCAATTTCTGGTGATCCGTTTTCAGTGATCAGGGAACTTTTTTGCTTGCAGAGAGGAACTTAGTTCTCCTGGAAAGTTTTCACCTGGTCGTAAAAAGGTAAATGAGGAAAAGAGAACAGGTAATGGCGCGAATCATGACCTGTGTCCCCTTGCCTGTTTACCTTATTATCTTTTTCCTCCGCTGCAAAGACTTATCTGGGCAACTCTATTGGGTGACGAACTCTCGCCGTTTACGGGGAGGCAACATTGACGATCTGATGCATCACTGGGAGCGTTGTTGATTGGCACGTGAACGATGATAAGCTTGGGATGTTCAACCGTAAGCCCACCGGTTTTGACGGTAAGCCCACCGGTTTTGACGGTAAGCCCACCGGTTTTGACGGTAAGCCTACCGGTTTTGACGGTAAGCCTACCGGTTTTGACGGTAAGCCTACCGGTTTTGACGGTAAGCCCACCGGTTTTGACGGTAAGCCCACCGGTTTTGACGGTAAGCCCACCGGTTTTGACGGTGAGCCTACCGGTTTTGACGGTAAGCCTGCCGGTTTTGACGGCGAACAAGCCAGGGCTGTGCTGGAAGCCTGTAGAAACATCGATGCAACTGTCAAGATTGGGGATGGCTCATTGAGTTGTGACGAAAGACGAGATATTTGCGGGCTACGTCAATGCAAAAGAACATGCTTCTCCAGGGCAGCATTCGGAATGTTTTGAGGGAATGCTCTGTGTACCGGTGTCTTCCCGCCTGCGCGGGAAGACAAACCGGTCCGGGAATGTCATGTCATTCCTCAACATGTTCACAAATAATCTCTGTTGCCCTCTTTTATCAATCCTCAGAAATCAACGGCTGGTTCGGCTATCCCTCAGAGGAATCCTCTGACTTGGGGCTAAAATAGGGATTTGCGCCGAGAGCATGCCGGGTGACATCGACAACATCCTGGATGCTGGGAACAGCCTCCACGATCAGGTTGCGGACACCTTCATTGAGTGTCATATGTGCCATGCCGCAGCCCTGGCAACCGCCACCAAAAGTAACATAGACGACATCGTCCCGCACATCGACTAATATCAGATGTCCCCCATGCATCGCCAGACCGGGATTGACAACTTGTTCAATCACCCCCGCCACCTGTGGCCCTCGGGGATCATCCCAGACCGGATTGGGGTTATCGATCTTAAACCCGCTGCCGTTACCTTGCGTATCCAGGACAGCCCCTTTGAGCAAGGCAGCACTGTGAGGATCGATATAGATCGAAAAGCCCTCACCGTCGATCACGACATCATCAGCCGCACGGTCAGAGGATAACACGGTGCGGAAGTCATAGCGGAAGTCATCCCGACCACGGCCTACAACTGACAGGCGTATGGCAAGAGGGAGATCAGGGCGGTTGGCAATATGGTCTCTCAGTATTTCTTCGGCGGTTTCGGTGAGGCTTAGCATCTTTTGTCCTTGAAAATAGTTTTTTGTGCGTCACTACCCGGCTACCCGGCGATGTCTACTGCGGATTTGGGTAACAGGTCAAACGTAAATCCGTGAAAAACGTGATGTCATTGTCTATTGTCTCGCACGTTCCGCGATGTGTGATGGGTTAATTGGTCATAGAGAGCGAAAGCTAATAGCCAATCCATCAATATGATCATAGCGTTCCGACCAGGACGCTACGAATCTACCTCCTCGATATTCTCTTCTTCTGTGGAATACCACTCCGGAATGCTATCAGGGAGCGGCCTGTGGGCAGGGCGCAGATAGCGCAAGCCCAGAAAGATTAAGACGGCAGACACCAGCCCGCCTGCCCCAACAGAGATAATAGGATGATCGTCGATCCACGCCAGAAAGGTTGGCGGCGCCGGCGGCAATGTATCGGCAAACTTGGAGGCTGTCGTAGTAAATCGCCACGAGGGGCCGGATACGCGATCGCCCTGGCGGTCGACAGCTTCGACGCGCCAGGTGTAGGTACGCAGCGGCGTCAGCCCCGGCACTTCGAGATAGGGTATACCGTTGACCTGCGCCAGGTATTCCGGACGATCACCTCGGCCAAAATAGGCATCGTAGGTGAGCGGATCGCACGGATCGGTTGGCGGCCCCCAGCTTAAAGCCGTCGACAGCGAAGCGTCGGTCTGATCGTTGGGAGGGTTTGGTGACTGAGGCATGGGCGGCAGAACCGGGAGCATAGCCGGGTCATAGCGCAGGGTGACAATCTGGTTAGCACCGGCCAGCACCAGGATGGGGTGGCCTGCATCGTCGACGCGGAGCTGTGTGTCGCTGGCATAGCCGCCGCGCCAGTAGCCCGTCTCAGCTGGAGCTGCCGGGTTCGATGCATCGAAGACGCGCAGACCGCACTGGCCATCTGCCACATAGAGCGATGACCCATCGAGTGCAACCGCCAACCCCGCGCCGGGGGTATCGGCATAGCCGATCACCTGAGGGCTGCGCGGATCGACCATCGAGAAGATCGCGATGCCACTCTCCCCCAATGCGACTGCGGCCTGTGATCCATCAGGCGAAAATGTTATATCGAGCGCCTGTAAGCCGTTGCTGGGAACGACATCGAGGAGACGAGGGTTATCCTCGGAGACGGCACCCACGTCGAGTGTGTCGATGCCGCTTTCCCAGCTAACCAGCAGACGTGTATCGCTGAGCGGCAGCAGATCGTTGACAAACCGGCCGGAGGGCGATGTATAAGTAAACAACCTGGCTGGAGCGGAGAGATCGGAGAGATCGGCCACCAACAAACCGCCGTCATGCAGGGCCAGATAAGCCCGATCGCCAGCCTGGGCAGCCCGGTCGACAGCTCCAGCAACAAATAGGGTGGTTTTCTCTGTTAGCGTTTGGCCGTCCCAATGGACAAGCGTTAGACCATTTTCCAGGCTTAACAGGAGATCATCCTGACAATCCGATCCGCCATCGCAGAAGACCGGATCGATATGGCGGCCGGATGTGACCAGTGACAAGGTCGCCAACAAGACAGGCTGTGCCGGCTGGCCGATATCCCAGGCCGTCAGTGTCTCCCCCAGCACGAAAAGCACGTCTTCCCGACGATAGAGCGCGTGAGCCTCCTCCTGGTGAAAGACAGCACCGGTCGTGAGGGTGCGAATATCGATGAGCCCAACGCCCTGTTCGCCATAGGCGGCATAGGCAACCGGCCAGTTGAGGACAATCTCCTCGGCAGCCGTCTCGACAGCATTGTAGATCGATGTGCGGGTCTCGAGTTGGCTTGTGTCGATCAAACGGAGTGACTGGCCGGGCATCAGCGCCGCCAGCAGCCCCTCCTGGAGGAACGTCCCCTGCCCGGAAACCTCGGGCAGCGCGCCGGTCTCATCGATATATAAACGATCCCGGCTGTCAGTAGCCAGTTTGTTGAGCATCGTCCCTGACAGGGCATAAACGGTACGGCCATCCGGCCCGAAGAACAGATCGGCCGGGTAGCGCATGCCGAGCGAGCCGGCAGAGTGAACCCCGCCGAACGGATCGCCCACTTCGGCCACTGCCAGTGAGCCGTTGTCGAGGGGGAGATAGGCCAGCCCCTCCCGGATGACCACATCCGTCGCTGGGGCAGGTGTGGCGACACGACGGACCGAAGCCAGGTAAGAGCGATCGTAGATTGCCAGCCCGCCTGCATCGGCCAGGTAGACGAAACGCTCATCAAGCGCCACGCCCAGAGCCGGCCCCTGGGTATCGCGTCGAGCCAGCAGCCGCGGCGCAGATGAGCCGGCCAGCGAATAGAGCGCCACCCCCGAATCACCGGCAGCGATGGCCACAGTATCACCATCCAGCGCCAGATCGCGGACCGGCAGATCGCCCGAAATATCCTTCCCGACCACCAGCCAGCCCAAACGGCCACCGGCCAGCAAGCGCGTGTTATCGGCAGCCAGATAGGCGACCTCGGAGAGCGTGTTATACCGACCGCGCGGCATCAGTGCCCCACCTTCACTTAGCTCATAAGCACGCAGACCGCCGAAACCAGCCGCCAGGTAAACACCGCTCGGCGAGGCCGAGATGTGGTACGTATGGCTCGACTGGCCGACGTTGTCCGTCTCATAAGGGTGATCGGGCGCCAGCAGGTTGAGCACGACAGCGCCCGGACCACCATCGACGCCGGCCAGAAAAGCATACTCTCGCCATACGGCGATGTGACCGACCTGGCGCAGCCCGGCATAAGTGCGCAGATAAACCGGCTCGGCCGTAGCGCCGGCATTGTAAATGGCGATCTGGTTATCGCTGAGCGCGTAGAAGGTGGCATTGCCCGCAGCAACATGCTGCGCCGGTACCTCGACACGGGCCAGGCGCCCCATGCGATCAGGCCGCGAGACATCGGCCACCAGGAAATCATCGCCCTCCGAGAGAAAAGCTCGTTTGCCGGAGATCGAGACACTGAGGATGCTCTTGCCTGTTTGAGGCGGTAGTGTTCCTTTGATGATGGGCCTGTCCGGATGAACGATGTCAACCGATACCAGGCCTGCCTCTCCGGTAGCTACATAGAGCGCGTCACCGCGCCTGGCTAAGTCGAGCGCCACGCCGGGCAGCGGAAACATCTCAACCAGCACTTCGCTGCCCGGCTGCCGGGCGTCGATGATTCCTAAACCCAAATCGCCGCAAGCGATGTACAGGAAGCCATCTTTGTAAACAACCGCATTGGCCGATCCTTCCAGGTCGATCAGGCTGGTCAAACGCGGCACTGCCCGGTTGCTGACATCAACGATTCCCACGCCGTCATCCCCCAGGGCGATAAACGCTCGCCCCTCCGCGACTGCGATCCCTTGCGGCACGGCAGGCTTCCCCGAAGATGCGGTAATCGGTAGATTGGCGATCTCCAGCGGGCGATACCGGTTGCCGGCGTCGATGATGCGCAGGCCGTCCACGCCGGCAACGTAGATCTCCGTCTCTTCAATCCACAGATCGTAGGCAGGCCGATCGACCTCACCGTAGATCTGCACAAGCCGATCAGGAGCAGCCAGCCAGAGTATCTTGAGCCCATCGCTGGCGTCGGCCACGTAGGCGAACTCATCCCGGACAAATATGCGGCGGCCATTGCGCAGCGGCGCGTAGAACCCGACGATGGGCTGACCGGCAGAGGCCGGGTCGATCAGCAAGGCGCGCTCCCGGCTACCAACTACCAGCAAGGAACCGGTCAGGGCAACGGAATCGGCGGGTCTGACCGCATCGATGGTCTGGGCCAGGCGTGGCGCGGTGGGATCGGTGAGATCGACCTGGTGGATGCCGGACGGACCACCCGCAATGTAAGCTGTGAGCCCATCCTGAGCCAGCGTCACATCGTACGCGCCGCCGGTTATGGGAAGCATCGCCAACAGTTCCGCCGTACCCGCCGAATGAACTTGCAAGATACGCAGCCCTGCCTGACGGGCCGCAATCACCACCCTATCGCCCTGCACAGCCATCTCCTGGCCGCCGCCCGGCGTAAAACCGACCGCACCAGGTAGATCGCTGCCTCCTGCCAGGACGATCAGCCCTTCTTCCGTCAGCGCGAGCGGATAGGAAGCCGACTCGGCCAGCGCCAGGATCGCGCCATGTCCCAGGTCGATGCGTCCCAGGATGCGAGCGGGTTGGACAGACAAATCCAGCCGGATGAGCATCGAGCCCTCGGCAGCCAGGATTGTGCCGTCAGGTCGCGGGAGTGTTGCCGTGATCAACCCTCCCATCCGGTCGAGTTGTTGGACGCGCTGCGAATCGGGAGGCGGTTCTCCCTCATCCATCCCCCTGCCCGTCTCGTAGATCGACAAGGCAATCGGCACCAGGAGGAAGAGCAAGGCCAGGCAGGTTAGTTGACGAACTAAGCATGTGGGTTTCACGGCCAAGATGGTAACGGATGATGCAGAGTTTGTCGATAATGGAAAATGTGGGTTATCGACAATAGATGTGGCAAGTCAAGAAAAAGATCGAGATGTTTTTTGCTTCAATTAACGCTTGTTGGCAGACAAACATGTGTCTATTGAGAACCTGCAGTTCTCCAATCTCCACCCCCTGTCCCCTATTCCTCTGAACCGCTGCCATTTTTATCCTTTCCGGCTAAACTCTCTCTTTGGTGAGCTATATCCTGTTTTTTGGGAGTGCCAAAAAAGGCACATCCGGCCGGAACATGCTAAAATTCGCTATTGGAAAGTTACCTATGTCTCAAAATCCGTATCGGAAACTAAGCTCGCGAAGAATATGGCAAACCGATTGGATGTCCCTGAGAGAAGACAAAATCCAATTGCCGGATGGCAGTCAGGGTATCTACACAGTCATCGAAAGACCAGGAGCAGTGTGGATTGTGCCACTGCTTTCCGATGGCCGGCTGGTGTTGATCTGGAACTATCGATATACCGTGGATAAGTGGCTGTGGGAAGTGCCTGCCGGGAGTATCGCGCCAGGCACTACGCCGGAAGAAGCGGCTCGCCGTGAGCTATCAGAGGAGATCGGTGGGACTGCTTCAAGCTTCAAACAGATTGCCACCTTTCATACCTGGCCTGGCCAGTGTACAGAGATCGGGTACGTCTTTCTGGCCCATGGGGTGACACTCGGCGAGCCGCACCGCGAGCCAACTGAGATCATGGAGCAACAACTGTTCCCGATAAACAAGGTCCTTGAGATGGCCCGCCACGGTGATGTGGCCGATGGGCCAAGTGCCCTGGCTATCTTGATGTGCGAGACATATTTGACGGGCAGCAGTATCCGTTAGCATCCGGCTGTTTCCCCGGAGTTAAAGAAGTGGATGATTTATGTTACGTGCTGTTCTCTTTGATATGGACGACACGCTGATCGATTGGAGCCCCCGTGAAGGTAATTGGGTAGATCTGACCCAACAGCACCTGGCGCCAATTCACGAGCATCTGAAAAAATCTGGGCATACGGTGCCCGATCTGCCTGTGGTGGCTGAGGTCTACGGAGAGCAAAGCCGCCGGGCCTGGGAATCGATCGCCCCGCCGGAGTGGAAATGCCCTCGCCAGATCGATATCTTGCGTTCACTGCTGATTGACCTCGGCCTGGATACGGAAAAAATGGATATGGATAATATCCAGCGCCTGTTTGCATGGGGGGCAATCCCAGGTGTCCGCCCATTCGACGGCACGCTAGAAGTATTGCAAGCCCTCCGGGCAAAGGGATTGAAAACCGGGCTGGTCACCAACGCTTCAATGCCCATGTGGATGCGAGATGTCGAGTTGAAGGATATGGGTCTGCTGGAATACCTCGATGTGCGGTTAACCGCCGGTGATGTAGGGAGGTTCAAACCACATGCCAGACCATTCCAGGAAGCCTTGAAACGCTTACGGGTTTCACCGGACGAAGCGGTATTTGTCGGCGATCAGATCCACGATGATGTGGCTGGGGCACAGGCCGTGGGAATGCGCGCAGTTTGGATACGCCGCGGAGCAGATGTCAGCAATGGGATATGTAAGCCCAATGCCACTATCGTCTCGATACGCGAACTGCTCACGACTTTCGATTTGTGGTTCCCCGGCTGGCGCTGATCGCCATTTCTACATCTGCCTCCGAGACCGGCAATGTGAAGCAGGAGCCTCCGATTGGCAAGATCTTGCTAATCGCGTAGTTGTTTTCTCATTTCGCAAAAACAAAGTGGTGAACGAACGATGCTCGAAATTGATGGCTCGCAAGGTGAAGGTGGTGGGCAGGTATTACGGACGTCCCTTGCGCTCTCTATTCTGACCGGCAGAGCAATTCGCATCGTGAAGGTGCGGGCCGGTAGGCGCAATCCCGGGTTGGCGCCGCAGCACCTGGCTTGCCTGCTGGCTGCCAAAGAAATCTGCGATGCTGAGGTGGAGGGCGCCGCCATCGAGTCGACGCAGGTCACATTTGCGCCGCGTCGTTCGGCCTCGCCCGGTCACTATATCTTCGATGTCAGTCAGATGGCAGGGCGTGGAAGCGCTGGTGCTGTGACGCTGCTCTTGCAGGCTATCTTGCTGCCGCTGGCTCTCACCGATCAGCCATCGACGTTGACACTGCGGGGCGGCACACACGTGGCCTGGAGCCCACCAGTCCATTATCTTCAGTGGGTGCTGCTTCCTACGTTAAACAGGATGGGGTTGGAGGCCAACATCGAACAGCTTAAGTGGGGGTGGTATCCCCAGGGAGGCGGGGAGATACAGATTATCATTCATGGCCAGGCCGACCTCCATGGCATCGATCTGACGCGGCGTGGTGAATTGACTAATCTGGAAGGGTTGGCCGTCGCCAGCAATTTGCCGTCACATATTCCACAGCGCATTGCCGCGCGGGTCAACAAGCTGCTCAAATCGGCAGGCCTCCCCGCCACAGTCGAGCCGGAACGCGCTGCCGGTCCGTCGACTGGTGCTGGGGTTTTCTTAGGAGTGACTTATGCCAACGCGCAGGCAGGCTTCAGTGCCCTTGGCCGAGTCGGGAAGCCATCTGAGGAAGTTGCCGGTGAAGCTGCAGAAGCCTTGCTCTCTTATCATTGCCAGACAGCGGCACTCGATTCCTACCTGCCCGATCAGCTTCTCCTGGCACTGGCCTTAGCGAAAGGGCCATCGACACTGAGCACACAAGAGATCACCCGACATACCCTGACCAATATCGCCGTGATCCACCATTTTGTCGAGCGCCCCATCACCGTCGACGGTGGAGAGGGACAACCAGGCAGCATTAGGGTTGAGGGAGATGGGCCTTAGCCTGTTTGGCGCGCCTTATGCCACGGCTTTGCCGATCTGTTCTTGGCGATCATGTGACATTCACCAGAACAGAGCTAATCCAATAGATCCGGAACAATCCCTCCGCACCGGAAGCCGCGGTTGCCACTTCGATTGTCAGGCTCGTTCTTGTGACGCATAGCCCCACGTACATAGTTATCGTAGCTACCCCACGATCCGCCGCGCAGCACGCGACTGGTGCCACTATCGGGAACGGATGCGTCAGATGCATACGGGCCATACCAATCATTCACCCATTCCCATACATTTCCGCTCAGATCGTAAGCACCAACCCAGGATGTTCCTTCCGGCTTGCTTCCCACATCTGATGTGTGCCCGCTAGAAGTATCGTTATAGATCACGCTGTCCGTTTCGAACTCATTCCCCCAGGGATATACCAGCCCATCCGGCCCGCGCGCAGCATATTCCCATTCAGCCTCTGTCGGCAGTCGCAGGTTGCGCTTTCGGCAAAAGGCATCAGCCTCTATCCACGTGATAGTCTCGCGCGGCAACTGTTCTCCGGTAAAGTAACTGATCTGTTCGGCTTTTCCTCCGAATTCTGCAAACTGTGACTGAGTGACCTCATAAACATCAATCCAGAAAGGTTCTTCAAAGCATACTTCATGCACTGGCCGCTCATCGCTATCGCCGTCCTCGCTGCCCATCTGGAAGCAGCCCGCCGGGACAAGCGCCATCATGACACCATTGATTTCCTCGGTATGAGGTGTCCAGTCCGTGTTATGTGTCACGCCATCTTTGGCAAGTTGATAGAGTTGATCGACGGCTGGAGGTGTTGGTTTACAGCTTGCAGCCAACAATAGTGTCAATGCCATGAGTAATGTTGATGTAACTTTGGAACGCGCCATTTTTCCCCCTGTTTGAAACGAATCCAACATCAACCAGTAGCCAATACTCAGCGAGAAGATAGTCTCATTATAGTCAACATCGCAATATGTACACAGCGTACTTGCTTACAAATTGCTATCAAAAGAGGGGCATAAACTGGACACTGTCAGATACCCGGTGGGTACTGCGTGATCAGCCTAAAAGATTGTCAGTATTCGTGTTCGACACCCATAGTGGTTTGTCTCCACTTCCCGACGACGTTATGATCATGCCATGTCTATTGATGAAACCGCCTCCAGCCGTCGTGAGAAGGCCAACAGCCGATTCGTGCCCCGAGCCAGGGGGACATCGCTTGAGCAGCAGGCCGAGTGGCGCTCCAGGCACAGTCTACCTGTCGATTTGGCCAGGCATCAGTCTCATCTACTGGCTTACATCGAGGCTGTTCAGGCTGCCCCAAGCTTTGACGGCGAGGTGTATGGCACGTTGGTTCGTCGACTGAGCCGGGCCGGGCACCCTACCTTCAGCAAGGACTACGTCCGGCGCGGCTACCTGGCGCTGGTTGATGTGGGGGCGCTCCAACCTGATGAGGAGACGTTGCTGCGGTTGACCATGAAGCCGGTCCGAACGTTGAGCGGCGTGGCGCCGGTGACGGTGCTGACCAAACCCTATGCTTGCCCAGGTCACTGTATCTTTTGCCCTGATGACAGTCGGATGCCCAAGAGCTACCTCAGTAATGAACCAGGCGCTATGCGCGCACTCATGCTCGATTTCGACCCTTTTGTGCAGGTTGATGAGCGTCTCAAAGCCATGAGCCGCATTGGCCACACTACTGATAAGGTCGAGCTGCTGATCCTGGGCGGTACCTGGTCAGCCTATCCTGTTGATTACCAGGAGTGGTTCGTCCGTCGCTGCTTCGATGCTATGAACGGGTGTCAGGCACAGACCATCGAAGAGGCACATCGATGCAATGAGCAGGCAGCCTATCGAAACACCGGCCTGGTGATCGAGACACGGCCGGATTGCATCACCGCTGAGGAGGTGCGTCGACTGCGGTGGTTAGGCGTGACTCGTGTCCAGCTCGGCGTGCAGTCGATCAACGACGAGATACTGACATTGAACAGACGTGGCGAGACAACAGCCGATGCTCGACGCGCGATCCGCTTGCTGCGTGGAGCCGGTTTTAAGATCGCCGTGCACTGGATGCCCAACTTGCTGGGCGCCACGCCCGAATCCGATCTGGCTGATTTTCGCCGGTTGTGGGATAACCCATCGCTGCGTCCTGATGAGGTCAAGATCTATCCGACAGGGTTGCTGCGCGGCACGGAACTGTACGACCATTATCGACGAGGCGACTATCGACCGTATTCAGAGACAGCGCTAATCGACCTGGTGGCGGCCTGCAAGCAGATCACGCCGCCCTACTGTCGCCTGAACCGGGTGATGCGCGATATCCCGGCGCCGGAGATCGCTGACGGTGTGCTCACCTCCAACTTGCGGCAGGTTGTCCAGCAGCAGCTCATCGATTCGGGAACGCCTTGCCAATGTATCCGCTGCCGCGAGGTGCGCCGCGAAACTGTCGATCCGGCCCGGCTCCACTTTGAGCGGCTGGCTTATGATACCGACCACAGCCGCGAGGTCTTCTTGAGCGCGGAAACGCCGGAAGGCAAGCTGGCAGGATTTCTGCGCCTTTCTCTGCCAACTACGCCTGCCACACTCGATGAAATCAACGGACAGGCTATCATCAGGCACCTCCAGGTCTACGGTCCGGCGCTGGCCATCGCCGATCAATCAGATGGGCAGGCACAGCATCAGGGTATTGGCGGGAAACTGATCGCGCTGGCGCGTGAGGAGGCCATCGAGGCAGGGTTTGAGGCTATGGCCGTCATCTCCGCTGCCGGGACGCGCGCCTACTATCGCAGACACGGCTTTGCATTGGGTGATCTCTACATGAGCACATCGCTCTAACGGATTGAGGAGCAAAGCATCTATTGCGCGTGATATAATTTGTTGCAGAAGAACGATTTGATCTGTCAGATATTGGCTACTGAGTACTACGGCAAAGTTGATTGCTGACTCTTGCCAATTGCTCATCACGGTGCAATCGTTAGATATCACCTGAGCCTGGCATAGATACAAAAATCATCATACGAACGGTACATAAAATACAATGAGTAAACTGGATATAACAATTCTTGGCGAGCCTGTTTTGCGGCAGAAGGCACGTCGGGTAAGAGAATTTGACGGAAAGCTGCATCAGCTGTTGGACGATATGCGGGAGACTATGCTCGACGCACCTGGGGTTGGGCTGGCGGCCCCCCAGGTCGATGTCAGCCAACGCATCATCGTTGTGCGGCTACCTGATGACGAGGAATCAGTGAAAGAACATGGCGATCAGGCCGGCGTGCTTTACGAGGTCATCAATCCGGAGATTGCCAGGGTTTCCCCTGAAATGATCGATGGGATAGAGGGCTGCCTGTCGATTCCGGGGTATATCGGCCGCGTTGATCGCCATGTGAGCGTCTCGGTGCGGGGCCAGGATCGGCATGGAAAGATGATGCGCATCCAGGCCAACAACTGGCTGGCCCGTGTCTTCCAACATGAGATCGACCATCTGGATGGTGTGCTGTATATCGACCGTGCCAGCGAGGTCTGGAAAGCGACCGAGCCTCCTCCTGATGGCCCCCTGCCGCTAGAGCAAGCCGAGGCATCCCTGGATGCAGGGCCTGCTTTTGCGCAAGCAGATGATCATTCTAGCCGGGAGACGTAAATGTAGGGCATGGTACATCCTGTCCCATTTTCAAAACAGCGGTTGGATAATGTTTCATGGTCTTCAATCGTCGATGCTGTCCACCGGCCTGAGCCTTCTTCGGAACACAAGCAGCACAACGCAGATGATGACAACAACACTCACCATCACAGCCAGTAATAGAGGTATGTTATTGCGGACAACATAGTGTGTGATCATCACGTCGTTCGCAGGCTGAATTTCAACTGTATGCCGGCCATACCAGCCTCGCCAGACAACGCTCGCCTCATGCCGGTCTACCTTAATGAGCCTCCCGCCATCGACGCTGTACGTCATCTCGCTGTCGGGCATTTCCGATGGTCCAAAGTGGATCTCCAGCAGTGTACCGTCAAAGGTCAGCGTGACAGGATCGGCACTGCCTGCCGTGACCTGCATCCTCTCGCCGATAGTTTCCCAGCCTCGGCCATATGTCACGGCCCAGTGCGTGGCCGGATGGTTGCCAATGTACATCACCGGTGACTGGTGGGTATAAGCTTTCATCGAAGCATAGATAGGCATCAGGTTGAAGTCCGGATCGGCCATCTGGAAATAGGCTTCCGGACGCTGCTCACGCAGCCAGCTGTCATCAGCCCGCTTGAAGTACCATAGGCTAATCACACCCACCCAGGGCCATTCCTCCTGAGCGCGCTGGTAAGCCATCGGAGCCCAACGGGCCTGCTGTTCGAGTGTCACACGGCCAAAAATCGGCTCGACGCCCTCCGGCGCGGTATTCCAGTTCATCTCACTGATCCAGATCGGCTTATGCCCGTCACCGTTGTTCACCATGATGTCGCGGATGAACGCATTATGCGCATAGTTGACCACTATCGGCCGCATCCGGTGATCGGTTGGCCCCGACCACAATCCATAACCCTGCATCGAGAGGATATCGAAGCAGTTGCCTGCCCCGGCATCGTACATCCGCTGGAGAAAGATGTAATCGTTGAGATCCCGTCCGGAAAGTTCAGCGGTGGATGCCAGCGCGCCACTGAGGATCACAGCATCCGGATCAACATCTTTGACGGCCTGATAGGCCCGGCACAGCAGATCGGTGTAGGCTTCCGGATTGACATCTTGCTCACCCCATTCAGGGTAGATGTTCGGCTCGTTCCATAACTGGTAGTAGCGAATGCGTCCTCGATAACGCTCTGCCAGGGTGGCCGCAAATCGTGCATAATCGTCGAAATCATCAGGCGGCGCAAAGGAGCCCGTTTCCTCTTCAGGAAGCGAGCGTGTCCAGGCAGGGGTGCTG
The DNA here is from genome assembly GCA_016928235.1 of Anaerolineae bacterium. Classification (GTDB taxonomy): domain Bacteria; phylum Chloroflexota; class Anaerolineae; order Aggregatilineales; family UBA3940; genus JAFGMS01. Next base: position 15,810 of record JAFGLD010000262.1, read on the forward strand.
CTGATCCGGGCAATGATCTCCAGGTTGTATTGTTCGGATACCTCAACGATGTGGTCGTACTTGGCCCATGCATCGATGCCCGCAGGATCATTGCGCCGGTCGATGAAATCACCGCGTCCCGCTATCTCGATGTCTTGCCAGGGAAATTCCTGCCTGATCCAGCGAAAACCTGCCTCGGAGATCAGCCGCGCGCTTTCTTCACGCTTGGCAGGCTCGACCTCATGTTGCAGGAATGTATTGATCCCAAATGGGGTAATACCTGTGTGCCGGATGGCAGCATAAGGGTGTGTTTGCAATGGCGGATGTGTCAGGTTAAGGCCTAATTGAGCCATACCCAGGATCTGAGGCGCCATTTCCTCCTCGCCGGTCAAATGAAAGGATTGCTGCCGAAGCTCGTCGCGGGCAACATAGCACCCTGCCCCAATCAGAATAAAAATGAGCAGAAATACCAGAAAGTTTCGGAGTGTTTTCATGGCAGGCGATTATACCCGGCGAGGTGTGATGCGGCGAAGATCATAGGCGTTAACTTATGGGGCTGGTATTGCTTGGTGAGCCGTTCTCAGTCTTTTTCTTATCGATAAGGATAAGCTATCATCCGGTAGCATGCGAGGATAGCGTGGTTGGTCGTGTGGAGGATTTTACTCGATGATCAAGTTTTTGGTCTGTCTGGTTTAGGTGATCAGTAATCAGTGATCAGTTTTTCATCGCACAGCAATAACTGTACTC
>JAFGLD010000263.1 GCA_016928235.1 Anaerolineae bacterium
CAAAGATCGCTGCCATGCCCGATGGCGAAAGTGAAATCAAGCCTGACTACTCAATCGACCTGCAAGGAAAAACCGCCATTCCAGGGCTTTTCAACACGCACTGCCATGTCCACATGACTGCCTCTATGGCGTCATTCAGTTTCAAAGGAATGCGTCTCCAGAGAAAATACAGTGGGCAGCAGATAGCAAGAAACATGTCCGAGTGTCTGAGCCGCGGTATCACTTATATCCGCGATGCTCTTTCTGAAGACCTGGCCAGCACTCAGGCTCTGAGGAGCCGCTTTTCCAGGGAACCGGGCCCGCGTATTCTTCAATCGGTGGGGGTGGCGTCTTCAGGATCGTACTTTGCTCCACAGCTCGGTTTTGCTGCTCGTATGGCAATGAAGGCCATGGCGGGAGGAATCATTCATAGCAGCAGTAGGTCCGGTACTCTGGTGTTCCCAGCTGATGCCAGCGAGAGTCAGGTGAGAGATGCCGTGGACCGGGCCATTGATGAAAGAGGCGCAGAAGCGATCAAGATCGGTGAACAGCGCTACGACACGTTCACCCTCAAACCGACCTTGACCATCATGACGATGCAGCAACTGCGAGCCCTGGCGGATCAGGCGAGAAAGAGAGGGCTCCAAACCCTGATGCACCACATCTCGGTGGAATCATTTCGGCGGGGGGTTGAGGCAGGTGTTTCCTCTCTCTCTCACCTTCCCTTTGATGATGACCTGACGCTGGAGGATGGAAAAGCATTTATAGCCTCCGGCTGTGTCATCGAGCCGACGGTCTCTTCCGTATATGATTTGACCTGGAAAGTCGAAGGCGATCCATGGCAGGGCCATCCTGATAAGGAGCGACTGTATGAATATAGGGCGAGCAAGAAGTCCTTTGCCGACATTGCAGAGGAGTTCTACATCCCGGAACTGCGGGAGGCGATCTCCGGTATTCAAGAGAGATTCAGCCGGGAGGATTTCAAAGTGTTGGGCCTGGTAGATATGGGCAAGCTTTTTCGTGCGGCTACCGCTTTGGTTCCCCTCGGGATCGGCAACCTCAGGAAACTGTACCAATGGGGCGCCCCAATTGCCCTTGCTAATGATAGCGGCGCCTTCACCTGCACACCGCCCATGATGAGTCTCGAGCTTGCTCTGTTGAATCTATTTTTGAACCAGGAGCTGGGCGAGATGATTTTCAGTGGCGCCGATGCGCTCAAGATCGCCACAATCAACAGTGCCCGCTCGATGGGATTGGCGGATCGGTTTGGCTCCCTGGAGGCCGGGAAGACCGCCGACATTGCCATCGTTGACGGCAATCCCTTCGAGGATTTCCGGGTCATCGGCAGCCGGGTCGCTGCCTTGTTTATGGATGGCAGATTGGTGATCGATAATTGTGCGCTGGAGGTAGAGAGAAAAGCTTAGAGCCCAGGCTCCGGAGGATGCCTGGGCTGTGCCGCATCACCAATCCACAGGGCCGCCAGTTCCCCGGCGGCCTTGTGGCGAAATCAGTCAGATGAGGGATCGGGTCGATCTCTAACCCCTAATCCCCAACCCCCAACCCCCGCTTTACGTCCCTTCCTGCCACTGGGTGAGGTAAGCAGCTTGTTGATTGTTAGTCTGTGGCAAGCTCTGTCCATAGCGCGGCTGAGGCAAAGCGTGACAGGTGCCCGAAGTTGGTTGTTGCGATCACCACGTCTGCAACTCCAAGTGTCAGAGCTTGTGCTGCCAAAATTACATCACCATCCAGCGCCTTGTCGTCTGCGGTTGGTTGCCCCTGCTGCCGAGCTTGTGCCCAGAACATCGCCGCCTGCCGCATTGCCGCCGTGGTAATCGGCAAATACTCCAACAGACTGGCGAGAGCGTCGAGGCGGGCAAGCCCCTTCTCTTTCCTGGCGCGCAGCAACTCGCGCCGGACTTCGTAGTCGGCTATCTCCGGCATGATGACCCGGCTGCCGTGCGCCACTAATGCCTGTAGCCACTGCGCGCAGGCGACACTTTGGGGCGAATGTTTCGGATTGGTCACCAGGTCAATCGGTCCAGTATCAAGGAGGATGACGTGGCTCACCAGGTGACACCCTTCAGCTCCGGGGGGAAGAGGGATCGATCAGAGAGCCGATCCACATCCAAGGCACGGATCAGATACTCTCCGGTTTCGTGTTGTTCTTCAGTGTCCTCTTCGTCAATCCACATCTGGAGCAAAGTCACGAGATCGGTTCGGCGATCCTGTGGCGGCGCCGACTTGTTGAGCAGCTCCAGAGTGTAGTCGTCCAGTGACTGCCCATGGCGCCGCGCTTCTTGAGTCAGGCGTTGTTCCAAGTCTGGTGGTAGGTGGAGTGTGAGGGTCATGCGATCGTCTCCCAAGAAACTGTGACGTTGATGATATTGTACTGGCTTTACGTTCTGGGTACCAGGGGAAGCCCAATACCTACACGCTCAAACTGGTGGGTTTCATTCCATTCAATCCAACCTACCAATTTACGTGAACCACAAGGCCGCCAGGAGACTGGCGGCCTTGTGGAAAATCCATCGATTATGGGGTCCAGGTCAATCCCTAACCCCTAACCCCCAATCCCCAATCCCCGCTTACGTCCCTTCCTGCCACTGGCTGAGGTAGGCAGCCTGCTGATCGGTGAGCGTATCGATCTGGACGCCCATGGCCGCCAGCTTGAGGCGGGCGATCTCCATATCGAGATCGGCTGGGAGTGCATAGACCTGGTTGGTCAGCTCTTTGGCATTGTTGAACATGTACTCAGCGGCCAGGGCCTGGTTGGCGAAGCTCATGTCCATCACACTGGCCGGGTGACCCTCGGCGGCGGCCAGGTTGATCAATCGGCCCTCGCCCAATACATGGATGCGCTTGCCGTTCCTTAGCGTGTACTCCTCGACAAAGGGACGAACCAGCCTGGGCTCGCCCTTGCACATGGCCTGGAGACCCTTCAGGTTGATCTCGACGTTGAAGTGGCCGGAGTTGCAGACAATTGCCCCGTCCTTCATCACTTCCATGTGGTGGGTGTCGATCACGTTGAGGTCGCCGGTGGCCGAGACGAAGATGTCGCCGCGGGTGGCAGCATCCATCATCGGCATGACCTGGAAGCCATCCATGGCCGCCTCCAGCGCCTTGAGGGCGTCGACTTCGGTAACAATGACGTGCGCGCCGTGGCCCTTGGCTCGCATGGCGATGCCGCGGCTGCACCAGCCGTAGCCGATGACAACGACGGTCTTCCCGGCCAGCAGGATGTTAGTGGCCCGGATGATGCCGTCGAGCGTGCTCTGACCGGTTCCGTAGCGGTTATCGAACAGGTGCTTGGTGAGCGAGTCGTTGACGGCCAGAACAGGGAACTTGAGCGCGCCCTCTTTGGCCATCGCTTTCAGACGGATAACGCCGGTTGTCGTCTCTTCCGTCCCCCCGATGATATCGGGTATCTGGTCGGCGTGACCCTTGTGCAGCTCGCTGACCAGGTCGGCGCCGTCATCCATAGTGATATTGGGCTTGTGGGCTAATGCCGCTTCGATGTGCTGATAGTAGGTCTTATCGTCTTCGCCCTTGATGGCGTAGACGGGGATCTCGTCGTGCATCACCAGGCTGGCAGCTACATCGTCCTGGGTGCTGAGAGGGTTGGAGGCCACGACGACCAGGTCGGCGCCGCCGATCTGTAATGTTTGAGCCAGGTTGGCTGTCTCAGAGGTGACGTGCAGACAGGCTGACATGCGGATGCCCTTGAGCGGCTGCTCCTTCTTGAATCGCTCGCGGATCAGGCGCAAGACGGGCATTTCCCTGGCTGCCCACTCGATCTTGTAACGGCCGCCCTCGGCCAGGCTGGGGTCTTTGATGTCGTGATGGATTGACATGTGTGCTCCTAAAGAAGTTATCAGTTCACAGTGATCAGTGATCAGGTATTGACGTCAGGCTCCTCAGATGGGAGGAGGATGTCACAGAATAAAGGTCACGATTGAAACGGGGGTGATTATACCGCGTGGGCTCATGATGTCTAACTGCCCTTTAGTAAATCGGCGACGGCCCGGATGTGAGCGGGCGATGTTCCACAGCAGCCCCCGACGAGCTGAGCGCCTGCTTCGACGCATCGATGCACTCCCAGAGCAAACTCGGATGGCGTCATTCTGAACACTGTTTGCCCACCGATCAACTCCGGCTTGCCCGCGTTAGGCTGGATCAGAATTGGCAGGTCGCAGGCTTCTCGAAAAGCTGGGACTGTCTCGGCCATTTGCAGCGGGTCAAGCTCGCCGCAGTTGGCTCCGACGGCGAAGGCACCGGCTTCGGCCAGGGCTTTGGCGCAATCCTGGGGAGAGTTGCCCATCAGTGTCCGCGCGCCTTTACGGGTGGTCTTAAAGGCCAGTGAGACCAGGACAGGTAAATCGGCAACCGCGCGGCAGGCGCGCAGAGCACACAATGTCTCTTGCAAGTCGATCATCGTTTCGATGATAAAGCCGTCGACGCCACCCTCTGCCAGCAGGGAAGCCTGCTCTTCATAGGCGGCATAGGCGTCTTCCGCGGAGAGATCGCCGAGCGGCGCCAGCATCTTGCCGGTCGCGCTGATATCGCCCAGCACATACTGCCCCTCCCGGACGGCGGATCGAGCCAGCTTAGCCCCAGCCAGGTTGACCTCTCGCACGTCTACGCCAACATTGTGCGACTCGATGGCGACGCGGTTCATCGTCAGTGTGTTGGTGATCAGTAGATCGATACCGCTATCAACATACTGGCGGTGAACAGCCAGTACCGCGTCGGGGTGGGTGACGCTGTTTTGCCCCCCCATTTCCAGACCGGCGACGGCCAGCTGTGTCCCCATGGCACCGTCGAGCAGAATGGGGCGTTCAGTTTTGGAAAGGAACTCAGCCAGGTTCATTGTGTTTCCTCCGAAATCAGTGATGAGTGATGGGTAATGAGTGATGAGTCACAAGCTGTTTTCATCCCCATTAGTGAGCATTTTGATCATGGGTATCTCTCTGCAAAAGGTCGTTGAGGATCATCTCGCCGCGCGCGACCATCAACATCGATTATGAGCCATCCATCGGTTCCTGGTGCTTAATCCAATCTTCGTAGAGAATTCCGTACCCCAGCCGGTCACGCCACTCGCCGTTCAAAAGATAGTCCTTTTTGGGACAGGCTTCTTGTACCATGCCGCACCGCTTCATGACGCGCTCCGATGCCTTGTTCTCGGCATCGCAGGTTGCTACTACCTTATGCAGCTTCAAGACCTTGAAACAGTAGGCCAGCATCAACTCGGTCGCTTCGGTGGCGTAGCCTTTTCCCCAGTAGGGCTTGAGGAGGAAGTACCCCAGATCGGCGATGCCCCCATGCTCAGCTCTCGCTTTGATTGTGAAACCTGCTTCACCGATGATATGGTCGTTCTCGTGCAGTACCGTAGCGAAGAAATACTTCGTCCTGGTCTCTTTGTCGTTTTCTTGGAGCGCATCGGCCAACTGGATGAACGATTGGTCCCGTGTCGATGTCCGGAAGGTGAGATAACGCGCAACGACCGGATCGGAGAGCCAGGCGTGGAATGACTCCAGATCGCCGGCCCGATGATCGCGCAGATAGATGCGCTCGCCGTCAATTCGTAGCATGAGCTACCTCTAGCATTAAGAACCCGGAATCACCCTTAACTTGACTAGCACCGGCAGGTTTCCGAGCATTACCCATTTTCCGCTAATACTCTGTTCAGCCACTCTTTCACCAGCTCCCCAAAGAGCACATCCTGCTCGATTTGCAGATTGTGCCCTGCCTTGTCCAGGATGACAAACGATGCCCTGGGGTAGTTTTCGATCAGCTGCCAGTGATCGCGATAACCCACTGCGGAATCCTGTCTTCCCATTACCAGGAGGGTGGGCTGGGTGTAGGGCCTCTCGATCTGATCGACGTCGATGCTGTAAGGCACATGCTGCCCCAGACTCTGGCTTAGGAAATCATAATCGGCGACTTTCAGACCCGGCAGGATGTCTTCCCTAAAACTCTCCCAAACCTTCTTGTTTTGAATCACAGTAATGCCTTCGAAGTATTTCCTGTCTTCTTCGGAGAGACCGGCCAGGAGGGTCTCGTCTTTCTCAAGTACCTGAAAAGCAGGCGCATGGGTTCTCTGCGTTTCATGTATGGCGATAGGGCAGATCAAAAGAAGCCCGTCGACCAGTGATGTTCGCTCTTTGATCACGCCCCTGGCCAGATAGCCGCCGTAGGACTCTCCGGCGACGACAAAGTGTTGGTTGGGGATGATCCCGTCGATGAACTGGAGGATCACTTCGAGCATCTGATCGGTGCCGGTAATCCAGGACTGGCCTTTGGTCTTGCCCATTCCCGGCAGGTCGAAATAGATGCGCTGCCAGGGTGCGTCTATCGACTGAAAGATAGGCTCCATACAGCCCTTCATCAATCGATGATCCGGGCTCCAACCATGGATCATCACCACCGGTATACCGGAGCCTACTATCTCATAGTAAATATTCACATCTCTTACAGTGTATTCCATCAAATGGCGCTCCTCAAAAACTCCTTCCAGCTTATGAAGGTCGGTGTTGGCTTTCCAGAATCTGATTGATGCGGGCGATGGCTGTTGCTGTTCCATCTTCAGAACGGATCTTCTCACTCAGGGCTTTTGCTTTCTCTCTTGTAACGGGATCTTGCACCATCTTCTCAATAGCGGCGGCCAATTTGTCAACCGTCAGATGTTGAATGGGGATAGGCCGAGAGCCGATTCCCAGCGTCTCCATGCGCCGCCCCCAGAATGGTTGGTCCATCATAAATGGGATGGCTGTTGCGGGTACACCGGCCCGCAGACCCAGAGCAGTTGTGCCCGATCCGCCATGATGAAGTAGAGCGCGCATTTGCGGAAACAACCAGCCGAACGGTGCGCCAGCGAATGAGCGAATGCCGGGAAGATCAACATCCATAAGGCGTCCCTTACCACTGAGTAGCAACCCGCGCTGGCCGGTTCTATGCAGAGCCTCGACGACGATCTTTGTCACATCGGCGGCATTGGGGATGTTCATGCTTCCAAATCCCACATAGATGGGGGCCGGTCCGTCCTGGATGAAGGCTACCAGTTCAGGGTCGGGTTGCCATTCGGTTGACTGGGGCAAAAACCAATATCCGGTGACGAGTGCTTCATCGCCCCAATCATCAGGCAGCGGCAGGACATGCTTGCTGAATCCATACAGTACAGGAGGACGAGGTGAGTAGAATTTCCTGACGGCCCCTCTCACATCCGCCGATAGGCCCAGTGTCTCGACCCGCCAGTCACCGATGGGTTTTTGCATCATCAACCAGCTAAGCTCAAAGAGCTGATGAGACAGCTTGTTCAGCATTCCTCCCAGGCTGCCAACTGGAGCAAAGACAAAGGGAAAATCGCGGGTAGGAGTCCCTGCAGGATACGGGTACAACCCGATCGCGGGAATTTCCAATCTCTCTACCAGATGGGGAATCACAAACGATCCACCGACAGTGTAGAACAAAGCGTCAGCACTGCTGGCGGCTGCCCAGGCATCATTACCCAGTTGGCGGATGGCGGCGTTCGTCGTCTTGACGGCGTTGGCAAACATGCGCAGAGAGCCGTTGCGCTGCCGCGTTGGACTGGCCTCGCTTGACAGGAATGCATCGATATCAAAGTCGATGAGTGCGAATGTCAGCCCATGGCTTTCTACAAATCCGCCGAAATTGGGATGGGTCGCAATAACGATCTCATATCCCTGGGCTTGCAGGGCTATACCAAGAGCGATGCATGGCTCAATCTCTCCACGACTACCTACAGTAATCATCACAAGTTTCATTGGACTGATATCCGGGTTGCCTTGAGATGGTGTGATGCTAAAAAATGGTCTGGCTCCAGGGCTTCCACCTGTTCGCATCTCAGAAGCTGTCTGAGAATGAGTGACAAAGACCCTGAGGGTTTCCGTCGAGTGTTCCTCGACGTCTGATGGTGTATGGCATCAACGATGGCTAAGCGTCTGACATAGCGACAAAAACCCTTAGGGTCTGACTTGTCAGACAGTTTCTCAGACTCCGGCACCGAGATGCTGGGGCCCGGTGTGGCCAACTCGTCGGCAGCCGGTCTACGGCAGCCAGCCAAGGGCAAAGACATCATGGAAAGCGGCTGTCACATGGAACAACCCTGTGCCGTCGCGCCGGACTATCGAGATATCGGCGCCCTGGTCTTGCCGGGTGACAAATGCGACCCATTCTCCATCGGGCGACCAGGTGGGCAAAATATCGTAGTCCCTGTTAGTGGTCAAGCGATAGAGGTCGCTACCTTCGATGTTGCTTACGTAAATGTCAAAGCTGCCGTCCCGCCAAGATACAAATGCCAGATGGCTTCCATCCGGTGACCAGATGGGGTTCCTATCATAGCCTGGGTGGTCGGTGACCTGCGCCGGCCCCGTGCCATCCGCTCCGATGATATAGATGTCCTCTTTCCCGCTGCGTTCGGATGTGAAGGCGATCCGTGTTCCGTCCGGTGACCATACAGGCTCCCAGTCATTCCCTACCGAGTCTGTCAGACGAGTTACTTCAGCTCCATCGGCTGCCATCACATAGAGTTCCCAGGCCTTGTCCCCATAATCCTCCGCTGCATAGGCAATGAGGGTCCCGTCTGGGGACCATGACAATGACTTTATGGGCGATAGACCTCTCGGAATATCGGCCAGCCGTGTGAGGTCAGTACCATCGATGTTCACACGGTAGATGCCAATCCCACCACTGTCTTCAGGATCTCTGCTATAGGACGCGAATGCTATCTGCGCTCCGTCCGGCGACCAGGTTGGCATCTCATCAAACACGGCATCACCGTTATTTGTCAATCGATTGATCTGTCCGTTTCTGTCTACTATCATGATGTCGCTGATGGGCACATCCCCACCGCTCTGTCCCTGGAAGCTGGCACCGACAATGGTGAGCGCAATGTGCGCCCCATCCGGCGACGGAGTCATTGGAAAGCCGTACATCGGCGTGACAGTTGCAATCTGTCTTTGCCCTGTGCCGTCGGGATGTATGGCAAAGACCCCCTGCCCGGTAGAGAAGATGATCTCTCCAGCCGCATTGGCAGGTGGTGGAATAGGAGTGGCTGAGAGGATAGGCTCCAAAGTAGGAGGCGCCACTGAAGCAACCTCCATGGCGTTCGGTACCCAGGAATGACAGCAGATGGCCGACGCTTCGGATGTCAGCCGCGTCAGCTCTGTGGTAGCGAGGTTGACTGCGTAGATGTCGAGATGGGTAGCGTCTTCGTCACCGGAGGAGAGGATGATCTGCTGGCCGTCCTCCGTCCAGGTGGGGCCAAAGGCTTGCGAGGGGGTGTCAGCGATCTTTTGCCTCTCTCCCCGTCCATCTGTCTTCACGACAAAGATGTCATTGTCATCACCGTAGCTTGTCGCTGTGACAAAGGCAAGCTGTGTTCCGTCGGGAGACCATGCCAGGTCCGTCTCGGCGTTCCAGGGATGGATTGCGTGGGTCAGACGCATCAAACCCGATCCATCGGGATTGATGAGATGGATGCCCTCAGAATCGGCGAAGGCGATCCGCGAACCGTCAGGTGACCAGGCGACATTCTTCTCAAGCAGTGATATGTCATTGGTCATGAACAGGGTCGCATCAGTGGTTGTTGTCTCTGTCGTACCCCTTAGATCGATGATGTGGATACCGTCTTCGCTGGCGTAAGCGATCTGAGCCCCATCAGGCGACCAACTGGGTGACCAACTGTGCTGCAATCCACTGGTCAACAGTATTTCCGAGGAGCCGTCAGGGCTGATCATCAATAGATCCTGGTAGCCGGTGCGTGAAGAGAGAAAGGCGATCTGCGTACCATCGGGTGACCAGACGGGGTTGCTTTCTCCGGCCTGACTGTCTGTAAGCCTCACCACCCCTGTCCCGTCGGAGTTCATTACATAGAGGTTGGGAGAACCTTCACGGTTGGAGATGAAGGCAATTCGCCTCCCGTCCGGTGACCAGATCGGATGGGTATCGCTCGCGGGATGGCTCGTGATTTGCTGGAGGCGCGTGCCATCCAGGTTCATCGCATAGATCTCATTGTTCCCACTGCGATTGGATGCAAAAGCAATCCGGGAGAGATTGTCGGTATCGGAGGTGGTTGCGGCTGTTGCCTCTGTGTTTTGGAGTAAATCGATGCCAGCCGTCTGGGTGAAGGGAGTTGAGACGGTGCCTGTCTCCTTCACCTGAGTGAAAATTGCTTCACTTTGCTGAACGGTACAGCCTACTATCAGCAAAAGGATCGTCAAACTCATGAGTCGGTGTCGACTGTGTTTCACGACTTACTCACTCCTTATTGACGCCCTGACTGGCAGTTCAGCGGGCCAATGCTGCCTGACGGCGTCCGGCAGCCCCCTCGATGAAGGTGCTGACCTGCCGGTAGCCGAGCTTGCGGTAGATCTTGACGGCCGGCTGGTTGTTCTGCCTGACGTTCAGGACGATCAGCTCAAGCTTGTCGTCGATGAGTGCCTGGGTGACCGCCTGGCTGACCAGACTGCCGAGCCCCTTTTGCCGGTGCTCCGGGTGGACGACCACGTTTCCCACAGCGGCCATCCCGGCCTGGCGGGCAACGATGTGTGTCCCAGCCGCGGCGACTAATCGATCATCCTGGTAGATGCCCCGATAGTAGCCGTCTTCGATCATCTCCGGCGAGAAAGCAACGTCGCGCGTGTCTCTCCCATCGGCCCGCGAGGCCTCCTCTTGCAGATTGATGATGTCCGCGACGTGTTCCTTGCCCAGAGTGACGATCGGAGTAGGGGGATCGGCGGTGTTCTCGATCGGCTTGAAGATGCCGCCGGTGATCCTCATGCGCGTCATCGTGTGGGCCTCTTCGATCTTGTAGAAGCTCTCCAGCATCTTCCTGACATCGGGTTTGATGTTGAAGAAGATCTCGTCAGGGCCGATGCCGTAGAGCAGCATGGCGCTCAACGCGGACACATCGCCCATTAAAAAGAGGATGGGCGGTTTGAGCCCTCTGTAAACCAGCGCCAGCCCCTCGATCTCCCCCGTGCGCGACGCGGCGTACCAGGTTGCATGCTCGGAGTAGGGAGGCTCCAGGTCGCCCAACGAATAGGCTGCATAATGGATATCGCTCTTCAAATACTCACGTATCCGGTCGATATCGGTTAGCTCGGAGATAGCATATAGCATTTGATACTTGCCGTTTGATAGTTGATGTTCGGCTGACGATTGTGAGCTGTTCCCCAGCCCCTAACCCCCAACCCCCAACCCCTGATTCCCATCTCCCAACATCGCGTCCAGGCACCCACCGTCATCGAAGTGCTCGCGGAAACGGTCGACGAATTCGCGCCGGGTGAAGGTGTGGTTCTGGGTGCCGCGCTGTTCGAGGACGTAGGTGGCTGCCAGCGCGCCAACCCGCCCGCTGATCTCCCAGGACCATCCGGCGGCCAGCCCCTTGAGCAGGCCGGAGCGGAAGGC
>JAFGLD010000264.1 GCA_016928235.1 Anaerolineae bacterium
ACTCAACCCGGCTTTTTCAAAGAAGCGGTTGAGGCAGCCCAGAAAGCCATTGGCGAAGGAAAGCCAGTCGGAGAGGCCGTGGGTTTCCTGAAAGCATTTAGTCGAGAGACCGTAGAACACCGCCAGGCCCAACTGCGGTCCATTGAAAAATTCCAAGAAACGTTTCAGGATATCCTGAGCCAGGCTCTGTCAGCCGACCAGGTATTGGTGTTGTTCATAGACGATCTCGACCGCTGTTTGCCGGAGAAGGCCATTGAAGTGCTGGAGGCAATCAAGCTGTTCCTGGATGTGCCCCGCTGTGCCTTCTTTGTCGCCATTGACCGTCAGGTGATCATAGAGGGGGTGCGCGTCCGGTATCGTGATTTCGATCAACACAGTCCCATCAGTGGCTCGGAATACATCGAAAAAATCATCCAGTTGCCGTTCCAGTTGCCGCCCCTTAAGGATGAGCAGGTGGAGGAATTCATCTGTGCCCTCGATCCACGCCTACCCAAACCCAAGGAAAATGATCCAGAGCAATATGATTGTGACAAAGTTTTCGCCCTGGGCCTGGAGCCTAATCCGCGCAAGGTCAAGCGTACATTGCGTGTCTTCCATCTGGTGTGGGACCTGGCCTTGCAGTTGAGCAAGAAGGGCAAGATAGAGGAATTAAACCCGGCATTGTTGGCCAAAGTCGTCATCGTTCAAAATCGCTATCCCGAGCTCCACAATACCATTGCCGGGAATTCCAGCTTGCTGCAAGAACTGGAGCGTACATTCCGTGAACCGCCGGCGGAGGGGAGATTCACAGGGAAAGAACTGGGTATAAAATATCAGAGCTTGCGCTCTATGTTCCAACAGCCATCGTTTTTTGTGGATCTGTCCTCGAAACAGCTGGACGAATATGTTTACCTTACGCGCACTGCCAGTGAGGGCAGAGTCGCTGCCGCTGAAGTGAGCGTCAGCGAACAGTGGTGGGATGATCTGATCAGCCATGACCCTACGCGCATTCGCGCCGCTGTAGGCGGAATCAAGGCAGCCGATCAAGTGCCCATCTACGTTCAACGATTGCTGACCGTATTGAAGCCGGCTACAGGATATAACGTTGAACAGCGCATCTCTGCCGATTTGGCACTGTCCCTCCTGGGCGATCCTCGGGATTTCTCTGAAACGATCACGGTGTTGCCTGCCGAATTCATTCGAGGAGAGGGTAGGCAGCAAAAGACAGCGCGTATCAACTATAGCTTCCAGATGGGAAAGTACCTGGCGACAAATGGTCAGTATGGGATGTTTGTCAAGGCAACTCCCCACAGTGCTCCCAAGCATTGGCCGGAGGGTGTCTGTCCGGACGGGATACGCAACTATCCGGTTGTTCACATCAGTTGGCGTGACGCAAAAGCATACTGTGATTGGTTAACTGAAAAAATGCGCCGGGAGGATAGAATTGCTGCCGGCGAAATGATACGTCTACCTAGGGAGGACGAATGGGAACTGGCAGCTCGTGGTCTCAACGGGCGGGTTTTCCCGTGGGGTGATGACTTTGATCCGACTCGATGTAATACTATCGAGTCCGAACTTGGCGGCACGACACCAGTGGGCGTTTATCCTGACGGGGCGAGCCCATGCGGAGCGATGGATATGGCCGGGAATGTGCTGGAGTGGAACGAAGACGGCGTCCCCGAACTGGCCTGCTGGGTACGTGGAGGATCCTGGAAGGATTCCAAAGAGAAGGCTCGTTGTGCTTATCACGACCGGCTCAATCCCGCATATCATAGTGATAACCTGGGCTTTCGGATCGTTATCGCGCCTGAGCAGGAAAAAGCCTGAAGCAATGTTCATCTCTACAGTTCCTTTTATATATTCGCTTGAGCTTACTTATGCCTGCAACAACAACTGCTCGGGCTGCAGCAACCTTTTCCTAAACAACGAGACTTCACGGTCATCCTCTGTTTGGCAGCAAATTCTAACACGTGTCGCCCCGCACGCTCAGTTCTTCAAACTTACTGGTGGTGAACCTACCCTCCACCCAGAGTTCATGGAAATTGTGCGTGCCATCACGGCGATGGGCATCCCGTTTACCCTCTTCACCAATGCCCGCTGGCACAACCCTCAGGCGATGATTGACTTGCTTACAGGTACTCCTCAGCGCAGCGGTCTGCTTATCTCATTGCATGGGCCAGACGCCGTCACGCACGAAATGTTTACCAACACCCCTGGCTCGTTTGACGAGACGTGCGAAAACATCCAGCGCGCTACAGTTGCCAACCTACGCGTCCACACGAGTACTGTGTTGACCCGCTACAACTGGAACCGCGTGCGGGAGATCGTCACTCTGGCGCAGATGCTAGGCGCCAAGCGCGCCGTGTTCAACCGCTACCTCGGCTTGCCCATGCCTGATCTCGAGCCAGAAGAGTGGCAGCTCCGCCAGGCCATGTGGGGCATCGATGAGCTAGGGTGTCAGGCTGTCAACCATCAGCCAGCCGCTATCAGCGTCAAGTACGGCAACTGCATCCCGCAGTGTTTCATGCCGTCCTCTTCCACTGGCTGCTGGGCTGGGATAACATACGGCACGATTGACCCGCAGGGCAACCTGCGCCCCTGTAATCATTCGCCACTCGTTGTGGGGAATGTGCTAGAGGCCTCTCTGGAAGAGTTGTGGCGATCGGAAGCCATGAACCGCTGGCGGGCGCTGTTGCCGGCTGAGTGCGAGGAGTGTGGTGAATTGTCTACGTGCCACGGCGGCTGCCGTGCCCTGATCGAGATTCGCCGTCTGGAGCGCGATCCGCTCGCTAAAGGCCCATTGCCGATTAGAGAGCGGCCGCCGCGCGAGGTGACACTCTTTGAGGGGGCACGTCCTATGGTAGTTGGTGTCGTTCATCCTGAGTCGTTCGGTTATGTGGTCATGCGTGGTCAGCGATTCGCCCCCGTGACTTCCCAGGCCAAGTCTATCCTCGATGCTCTCGACGGACGGCTTACTCTCTCCGAGATCCGATCTCGTTTCGGTCAAAAATCCCTCGACTTTGTGGGTTCTCTTTACCTGCAAGGGTTAGTGGAACTGTCCTAGCGGCTTTGGTTCTCACGAGCTTTCCTTCGGGATCTATAAGGTCGTCGAACAGCCAGGTGCATGATGAAATGACGAATGCACAGAGGAATCGCATGTCAGGAAGTGTTATCGGCAAAGTAGTGCAGGTCATCGGGCCGG
>JAFGLD010000265.1 GCA_016928235.1 Anaerolineae bacterium
CACTACAGAGAGCACAAAGAAACTCGATAGGTTTCTGCTTGTTCAACTTGCGACGAATATCCATCCCAACGCTTTGGCGCGCTAAGATCTTTTTTGAAAGACATCAAGAAGTTTTTTGCTTAAGTTGACGTTTATGATCCCGTGATTTTAACCTGAACACGACGATTGTTGTTCAATCGTCAAGAACTGAGAACGAATCAACGGTCAATGTTAAAAACTTGATCGTCGAGTTACAGCTTATGGCCATCTGCCATCAGCTATCCATCATCAAACATAGGAGGTAATTTATGGATAAGTGGAAACGTGTTGCGCCGGAACATGTCCCCCCAAAAACCCGTTTTCAGGAGACTCCCAAATATGAGCAAGGGCTCTACGATCTTGGACAGGGCATATATGCCTGGATGGTTCCCAATGGCTCATGGGGAGAGAACAATACCGGTTTGATCGTTGGCAAGGATGCATCACTGCTCATCGATACTCAATGGGATATCCGATACACACAGGCCATGCTCGATGCAATGCGCCCATGGACCGACGCCAGTCCACTGACAACTGTCGTCAACACCCATGCCGATGGTGACCACTGGTGGGGCAACCAGTTGGTTCCCAATGCTGAGATCATCACCTCCCAGGCTTGCTATAATGAAATGACCCATATCAAGCCGGCGTCGATGATCCTCCTGGGCAAGCGACTCGGCCCCCTGTTGAGCTTCTTTGGGATCAGGAAGGTAGGGCACTGGTTCCAGAACATGGTGGCGCCCTATCACTTCGAGGAGGTCATGCCGGTGTTGCCATCACGTCGCTTTGAGAACAGCCTGTCACTCGAAGCAGCCGGACACGAGATTCACCTGATCGAGATGGGCCCAGCACACACCCAGGGTGATTTTGTTGTCTATCTACCCAAAGAGAAAGTCCTGTTTGCGGCTGATATTCTTTTCATTGGCTCTACGCCAGTCATGTGGGCAGGTCCGGTCGAAAACTGGTTGGCAGCACTTGACAAGATACTTGATATGAAGGTCGATGTTATCGTGCCTGGCCATGGGCCGATCACTGATCAGAATGGGGTGAAGGCGGTCAAGAATTATTGGACGTTTGTCCAGGACGAGGTGCGCAAGCGGTTCGATGCTGGGATGTCAGCGGAAAAAGCCGCTACCGATATCGCGCTTGGAAAAGATTTCGCAGGGCAGCCTTTTGCAGGGTGGAACTCACCGGAACGTCTGATGACCAACACCCATACCATATATCGCCAACTCCAGGGACGCACCGATGCACCCAAAGTACCTGAGCTAATCAGCATTATGTGGAAGCAGGCACTATTGGCTCACCAGCTACCCAATGCACAGCCCGCAGTAATGCGTCTGCGGTAGATCGCGTGATGGCGACGATCTTCATTGATTGCAAAGTGATCTGAGACAAGAGGTTCGATTTGACACGGCTGAAAACTGATCACCCATCAATGTTAAAAACTTGTGTGTCGAGTAAAAGTTACAGCCTTAGTAACGTAACCTTACCGCTTGATAGCTACTCTTTTTCAATGCCTCGACCAGTTCTTCGTCTGTGCGGATTAGTTGGTCGAACCGGGTAGCCACTCTGGCTACCCGGTCAACAACATGTGCATCGCTGCCGCCAATGCCGGCGACCTGCAACCTGGAAGCCAGCACATCGGCTTTGGCATTGGTTTTATCGTCCGCCTGGCCGTTCATGACCTCGATGCCGTCGAGCTGCCTCAAAACCGGTACTTTGTCCCAGTCCGCATCCAGGTCTGATCCTCTTCCGTGCAGGCAAGTATATAGATTTACGCCGCCACCATTGACATGATAGGGATGAGCAACGAAGACAATGCCTCCACTTTCATGGACACTCCGGCAGAGATCATCGAGAGGAATGTGGTTGGGAATGTCCTGGTAATAGCCATAAACGAGCATATCACCAAGCTCTGATCGTGCTTCTATGCCCCGAAAGACAGGGAAATTCATCTTCCGACCAACTTCTTGAGCAACGGTTGCTCCTTCGATAAACAAATGATCGGTTACACAGATTGCATCGATGCCTCTCATGCGGGCCGTCTCGATCAACTCTTCCGGTGAGAGTACACTGCAAGGAGATGAAATTTTTGTGTGATTATGCATATCAATCAGCATGTTATGACTCCAGTCGAAGGGATGTGTTTTAGCGTTGCTGTAGCTTAAATGTGACACCAGGAAATAACAGAATCCGGCAGGATGCTCCTGGACAACAACCAACTAAGGTTAGAAATAAGACCAGAGGGCAATTCTGCCTCAATATAGAAGATAGTGCCAAAGGGAAGAAAAGGCTTTTCGATAGACTTTATTAGAAATCACTAAGTCACACATAAAAGGTATCTTCTCAGCAACTTGGGGTAGTTTTTACTCGATGATCAAGTTCTTGACAATTGAACAACAATCGTCGTGATCAGTTTAAGTCACAGAACAAAGATCGCAGGTCACAAGGGCTTTGTAGTGGACGATGGGCTAAAGCCACACCTATTGCCGCCTCAGTTCAAACATACCTACGAACATGGTAGATGTTGCGCGGTAAAAAACTGATCACCAAGAATTGAAGTTACCTCCTCCGGGATTATTGAGAAGACACCATAAAATAAGCCGGATTTTATGTGTAGCACGCCTATCGCTGATAAAGTCCATTCTTGTTGGATGTGTGGTTATACAAGACGGCAGGTGGGCAGATCATTGATGTTTACCACAGCCTGCGTTATAATGCTGCCCGGTTCAGCCTTGAAAACTGGGTTGGTTGAACCCCCGCAGATATATGCGGAGCTTACACGCTGTCCGACCTGCATGGCCGTGCCGGTTACCATAACCGGCTCCATGAGGGAAGACGACGGCGGAAGATCACAAAACGAAAGGAATACTATGTCTACTATTTCTATGAAGGCCCTGCTCGAGACCGGCGTCCACTTTGGGCATCGTACCCGCAAGTGGAACCCAAAGATGAAACCCTACATCTTTACCGAGCGGAACGGTATCCACATCCTCGATCTCCACCAGACGCTGAAATCCGTCAGAGACTCCTATGAATTGATACGCGACAAGGTCGTCGAAGGTGGTTCGTTGATGTTTGTCGGCACCAAGCGACAAGCCCAAGACACTATTGGTCGTGAGGCTCTTCGCTGCGGAATGCCCTATGTCAATGATCGTTGGCTGGGTGGTACATTGACTAACTGGCGCACCATCCGCCAGCGGATCGAGTACTTAAAGGGGTTGGAGGCGCGCAGAGACCGCGGCGAATTCCAACTGCTCACCAAGAAAGAACGGCTGACACTAACGCGCGAGATGGACAAGCTCAATGCCCGGCTTGGCGGTATCCGAGAGATGAAAAGCTTGCCTTCTCTGATTTTTGTGGTGGATGTTCGCCGTGAATATACAGCAATCCGGGAAGCTTCTATCTTGAATATTCCTGTCATTGCCATGGTGGACACTAACAGCGATCCTGACATGATCGATTATGTCATTCCTGCCAACGATGATGCTATTCGCGCCATCAAGCTGGTCACCAGTGTCATGGCCGATGCTGTGTTAGAGGGCGTTGCGATGCGCAAGGACAAAGACATCGAAGAAGGTGTCTCGGAAGCATATACCGAAGAGTACGACTACCAGGCGTCGGAACACGAACCCGAAGAGGAGCCTGCTGATGAGGAATTCCTGGGCCAGGCGACATTGGCCAAGCTCAGAAGCGGCGCGCTGGACTTTGGGGATGAGGAAGAGGCAGTAGATGTCGATGGCGAGCCGGTGATTGAGATCGAGGAAGAAATCGAAGCAGCAGTTGCTGATGACGATGCAGCTATGGACGAAGCTGCTGATATCGATGAAGGTTAATCCAATCGGCGGTTGGTCATTGTTGGTTCATTTTTAGTGATTGGCTTTTGCTCGATGTTCAAGCTTGTTATAACAGGTTGAGCATCGAGTTTGGAAATACCACAACAGGCAATCTGTGAATGGCAGTATTGAGTGTCATTGTCATTACGCTGAGAACAGAGCACCAAAAAAGCCATGATGCCAGGCACAATATCTGGTTAAGAACAGCGTCGATGCTCTCAAAAGCGGGTCAAAATAGCTTCTCAATCGGCGCTCAGTAACTATTTTTAAGGAAGAAAAATCGTTATGGCAATTACCGCAGAAATGGTCAAAGCACTCCGCGAAACAACCGGAGCGGCGGTGCTGGATTGCAAGAAAGCATTGGAACAATTCCAGGGCGACCCAGAGAAGGCCAAAGCCTATCTGGCCGAAAAAGGTCTGGTGGCGGCTAAAAAGAAGACGGATCGGAAGGCAAGTGATGGGAAGGTCGAAACCTATTCCCATGCCGGTGGGCGCGTGGGCGTGATGGTCGAGGTCAACTGCGAGACAGATTTTGTCGCCAAGACTGCTAAATTCCAGGAGCTTGCTCACGAGCTTGCCTTGCATATCGCTTTTGCCGATCCGCGCTATGTGGATGTAAGCGACATCCCGGCTGCCGAGTTGGAAGCGAAGAAACAAGAATTTTACCAGGATGCCAAGGTTCAGGGGAAGCCTGAGAACGTTATCGAGAAGATCGTTGAAGGTCGACTCGAAAAGTATTACGCAGATGTATGTCTGCTTCAGCAGCCTTTCGTCAAGGATGAGGATGTCAAGGTCGGTGACCTGGTCATGCGGACAATAGCCGAGATGAAGGAGAACGTTGTCGTCAGTCGTTTTGCCCGCTTTGAGTTAGGCCGTACCGCCGAAGACGACGGCAGCGACGAAGAATAACGATCCTTAATGGGGATTAGAGAAATCTAATCCTCTTTTTTTGATTGTTCTCAGATCCAGGCGCATTCCCTGCCTTTAACCTGTAACTTTTCGCGGTAGACTGAGAGATGTACTGTTGACATTTATACGGTAAAAAGGTGCTCTGACTATCACAAAATGTCAGCGGACTTTCATACACCATAAGAAATGTCAAGAAGAAGCCTTATCAGGAGGAATTGTGAGTCAGCGTATCTCGAAGATACCCAAATACCATCGGATTTTACTAAAGTTGGGTGGAGAAGCCCTGGCTGGTGAGGGGGATTTTGGTATCAACCCTCACGAGGCTGCTAACATCGCCGGCATTGTCAACCGTGTGCGGCATCATGGCGTCGAAGTGGCTATCGTGATTGGCGCCGGTAACTTATGGCGTGGCCAGACCGGCATGGAGGCAGGCATGGATCGCGCCACAGCCGATTACATGGGGATGATCGCCACGGTTATGAATGCATTGGCTTTGCAAGACGCGCTTGAACATCAAGGGGTTGTGACGCGCATCCAGACCGCCATCGAAATGCGGGCCGTCGCCGAGCCATACATCCGCCTACGGGCTATTCGTCATCTCGAAAAGGGGCGAGTCGTGATTCTGGGCGGCGGCACCGGCAACCCCTATTTCACGACAGACAGCGCGGCCGCGCTACGCGCCATGGAGATCGACGCGGATGTTGTGATAAAAGCCACCAAAGTCGATGGCGTATACAACGCGGATCCCAAGGTCGACCCCCAAGCCAAACGTTACGATCGGCTGACCTTCATGGAGGCGATCAGCAAGCGGTTGGGCGTCATGGACGCCACTGCGATCACGCTGTGCATGGACAATCACCTGCCGATCATCGTTCTCAACTTGTGGGAAGACGGCGCGTTAGAGCGTGCTGTATCAGGCGAGGAAGTCGGGACGATTATCAGTTGAGACATAACCAACACAGAATCAAAACCCGCAGAGGCCATCGCGACCTCTGCGGGTTTTTTGTTGAAGCGATGTTCTATTCCAGGCGGAATGACGCCGCGATGAGCATAAAGAACTGTCCGCTGTCGTTGGTAAAGCTCAGCGAATAGACACGCCCGCCGGACGGAATGAACCACACGATCATTCCATTTGAGGCAGTCACCTGTGTGCCTTCATAAGCGCCAAGGGTAGCAGCCGCTGAGGAAAACGTCTGGCCGGGGGCTTCATCTGCCATCACCGTCTGGATCGCGGCATTGACATCGGCGACCTTCTGCACACGAACAAAGCCCCAGGCACTACCGGAAGGAGCCTTGAATCGAATATTGGCTTTCTCAGATTCATCCCAAGACCAGCCGTTGGGAACGTCGATTTTGTAGCCATAGGTCCGGTTGTCGCAAGTCAGAATCAATGAGACATCCGGGACGAACCGCTTGACATACGTAAAATTTGCAAATCGGAAGAAGGTCGTCATCAATCCCTCTACCTTTTCATCCCAGCGAGCCTGGAGCTGAAAGAGATCGCGCTCTTTGGGCGAGCCGCCCGGCCACTTATTGGCCGGTGGGACGATCAAACCCTCGGAAAACATGCCATTTTCGTCAGCGTCAAGCTCCCAGTACAGAGGGCCGGGAGGTCCACCGACCGGCCCCCAGTGCAATGTGACGTGTACCTTGGCAGGAAAGCCGGTACCTTCGATGACAACAATGTCGCCCGGCTCGCCAAGAGCCGGATTCATGGTCAGCACAGGCCCGGTCTGGACTGGTGTTCCTGTGATATCCGGTTCCAGCGTCGATGGAACAATCTGGGTGGGCGCCGGGAGGGGCGTTGGCTCAAATTCGGTGGGGGTAGGCGTGATTGGGAGCACTGTCGGAATGGGCGTAGTTGCCGGCAGTGTCGGCGCTAACATTGCAAGTGTTGGCGTCGGCGCAGTTTCCTTGTTCGCCACATCGAGGTCCTCTTCATCGATGCCGGAGGTCGAGCCCGGGAAATTGCAACCCACAAGCGCCATCACGACACTAACAATCAGCAGTATAGGAGAAAGCTTTCTCAGCATGTGATCCGTTTCCTCACTCAGTTGGTTTAGTCAAATTGTGTCACCCTAAGGCTAACCTGGACACACAAAGTATTTTATCGAATGCTGCTCGAAAAACACACTGGCCAAATGAATGAGGAGCAATCAGGCGCCGGCTGTATCCAATTACACCGATCGGGCCAATACCCGGACACGATATAGACACTGCCCTGCTCATGCCTCATTTTTTCCGGCGACAAGCCGGGCAATGTCCAAACAGCACCAGATGATTGGTGGTCATCTCGAACCCGAACTGCCGTGATAGCTCATCGAACAGCGGCCTGATGGTGTCGTCGCTCAAGGTGATCACCTGATGGCAGGTCTCGCATACCAGATGATGGTGGCGCTCTTTGCCAACAATCTCGAAGACCGCGGCCCCCTTGCCCATATCGGAGATCGATATCTTCCCGGAGCGGGTCATGCGCTCAAGCGCGCGGTAGATCGTAGACGGATTGACCGCCGGTAGTTGTGGCTTGAGTTGGAGGTAGATCTCCTGTGCGGTAAAGTGAGCAGTCTCAACCGGCTGCCCGGCGAATAAATCTAAAATCAACTGTTCGACGGAGCTGGTTCTCATAGAGCTCTTCCCCAAAAAGTATTTTCTGACATAATGCAAATCTTTGCGTCTGCAATCGATTGCACTATAATCCTGTCCGGCTTTACTCTTAAATTGATATTTTACCCGGCTTTGGCGCCTGGGTATATCGTCTCTCTCTTGATACGCTCATTCGCTTGTCGTTTGCCTTCTGGGAAATCTGTCTATGTCTATTGATATCACGCAAGTACAAGCCTTTCATGGTCATATGTGCCCCGGCCTGGCGATTGGCATCCGCGTCGCTGAGCAGGCCCTGCTCGAAATGGGCGAGCGACCCGGCGACGAAGAAGTTGTCGCCGTCGTCGAGACCGATAACTGTGCAGTAGACGCGATCCAATTCATCACCGGCTGCACGTTCGGCAAGGGCAATCTGATCCACCTGGATTACGGCAAGAGCGCCTTTCGCTTCATCCGCCGTCGTGACGGCAAAGCCATCCGCATTCGCGTGCGCGCCGATGCCTGGAAGCCGCTTAGACCGGACGAAGAGCAGATCGCGGCACGCGGGCGCGCAACTGATGCCGGTGAAGTCGAAAAACAGGAAGCCGATCACCTGCGCCGGCAGCGTATCGAGATGATCCTGAACGCTCCACTGTCCGATCTGGTCGAGGTACAGATCATCGATCCGGTTATCCCGCCGCGCGCCCGCATCTTCAATTCGGTGGCCTGCGACCTGTGCGGCGAGAAGACGATGGAGATCCGCCTGCGCCGGCTCGACGGGAAGCTCTATTGCGCGGAATGCTTCGAGCAGGTGTTGAAAGGTTAATATCGTGCAGTTGACGCCGATTGGTATCATCCATAGCCCCTACCGGGAACGCGGCGACGCGCCTCGCCAGGGCCGGTTATCGGACAATGAGGTCACGTTGGAGATTTTTTCCCAGTTTGTCGATGGCCTCAAAGACATTACGCGATCCTCGCGCATCATCGTACTATACTGGGCCGACCGGGCCAATCGGGATGTGCTCCAGTCCAGGACGCCCTTCAGCGATGTGCCGGTGGGTGTCTTCACCAGCCGTTCGCCCAACCGCCCCAATCCGATCGCTTTCTGCGTGGCCGACCTGATCCGGCGGGAAGGCAGACGGCTAATTGTACGGGGAGTGGATGCCCTGGATGGCAGTCCGCTTCTGGACATCAAAACTTATGCCCCCGCCATTGATGCCATCCCTGACGCCACTCATGTATCGCGTTCGCCCACCCCGGAGAACATGCCGCATGGTTGAGCAGGCATCTCTCGACAAAGCTCATCCTCATCAGGCCGCGCGAGCCTTTCAGCGCCAATCGGCTCATCAGCGGCTCATCATTCTGGGGCTGATTGTGTTGACCCTCGCTCTGGCCGTGATTGCCATCAATGCCGGCGCGGCCAATACCAACCCGATGCAGGTCTTGAGAACACTTTTGGGGTTGGAGAGCGGTACTTCGAACATCGTTATCTGGAATATCCGCCTGCCGCGTGTCATCGCCGGGATGGCAGCCGGCGCGGGATTGGCGGTGGCAGGGTGCGTGATGCAAACCTGCCTGCGCAACCCACTGGCTTCGCCGTCCACCCTGGGTATATCGAGCGCCGCAGCCTTCGGCGCCAACCTGGCGATTGTAGCTTTTGGCGCGGGCTCGATTCACAGCAACACGCGCGACGCGGTTTTCATCGGCAATCCTTACGCCGTTACCCTGAGCGCCTTTGGCTTTTCGATGGTCGCCATGATGCTGATCTTGCTCCTGGCCCGGCTGCGCGGCTTCTCGCCCGAATCGGTGGTGCTGGCGGGGGTGGCATTCGGCTCGTTGTTCTCAGCCGCTTCGACGCTGGTGCAGTATTTCGCCGAGGATGTGCAGGTGGCAGCAATGGTCTTCTGGACGTTTGGCGATCTGGGACGTGTGGCATGGCAGGAAGTTGCCATCCTGTCTACGCTGGTGGTGGGCACGTTCATCTTCTTTTTGCTGCATCGATGGGACTACAATGCCCTTGACGGGGGAGAGGAGGCTGCCAAGAGCCTGGGTGTTCATGTCGAGCAGATCCGCTTCCGCAGTATGCTGGTGGCTTCGTTGATCACCGCTGTGGCAGTCTCGTTCATGGGGATCATCGGCTTCATCGGGCTGATTGCGCCGCAGATGATGCGCCGCGTGTTGGGAATCGACCACCGCTTCCTGATCCCGGCCTCGGCTGTCACCGGCGCGGCGCTGCTGCTGTTCTCGGACACGTTGGCGCGCACGATGATCTCACCGGTGGTCCTGCCGGTTGGCGCGATCACCTCTTTCTTCGGCGCGCCGCTGTTCCTTTTCCTGTTGGCGAAAGGGTATACCAGGCGATGATCCTGACGGTGCAAGGCGTGCAGTTTCGCTATCCCAATCACCCGGTATTGGAAGACGCCAGTTTCACGGTGCAGCAGGGCGAATTATTGGCCGTGCTGGGTACCAACGGGGCGGGAAAAACAACCTTACTCAAGTGTGTCAATCGCATTCTCAAGCCGACATCCGGCGTCGTGTGGATTGGCGACGAGGCTGTCTCGGATATTAGCCGTAACGCGCTGGCCCAGCGGATCGGCTATGTCGAGCAGCAGCGCGCCGGCTCACGGGCGACAGTCTTCAACGCCGTGCTGCTGGGGCGCAAACCTTACATTCAATGGGATATCACCCAAAATGACATCGCGATTGCCGGTCAGGCGCTGGAAACCCTGGGGCTTTCGGAGTACGCGCTGCGTTACCTGGATGAGCTGAGCGGTGGCGAGCTGCAAAAGGTGATCATCGCCCGCGCGCTGGCTCAACAGCCGGAAATTCTGCTGATGGACGAGCCCACCAGCAACCTCGACCTGAAAAACCAGATGGAGGTACTGACGCTTGTCCGGGCGATCACCCGAGAGCAGGGCATTGCCGCTGTGATGGCGATGCACGATTTGAACCTGGCGCTGCGTTTCGCCGATCAATTCCTGCTGCTCAAGGATGGCCGGCTTTTCGCGACAGGTGGTCCCGAGGTGATGACGCCCAAAAACATCGAAGCTGTCTACTCGGTGCCTGTTGCGATGACCGCGCATAACGGCTACAAAGTCATTATTCCGCTGTAACAAGCGCGGCAGTTTTTGGTGTTTTGTAGACTCAATTAGCTATTAGCTGTGAACTATGACACATGGGCGCCGCCGCTGAAAGCTGATTACTGAAAGCTATTTTCAAGGGAGTAGCCGATGACCAAAAGCTCACCAGAGGGAATGAAAATATGCTATGAGTGCGCAGTCCTGGTCATTGTCATTCCCGCGAAAGCGGGAATCCACTCGTACGGCAGACGACTGTCAGTCTGGCGAAGGCACTGTTTGCGCAAGAACCTGGCAAGAACAGTGCAAGTTATGCGGTACTGCGAAAACGGCTTTTCGACTCGTCACCCATCACCCATCACTCGTCACTCATCACTATTTTCAAGGGAGGGAGAATTTTCATGAAACAACACCGTATCATGACCCTGCTACTGATCGCCCTTGTTCCGTTACTATTCATTGGATGCAAAACGGCAGTCCTCGTTCCCGTCGAACAGGTCACCATCACCGATCTGCTGGGGCGGCAGGTTTCTGTCCCGGCACAAGTCGAGCGCGTGATTGCCATTGGACCGGGCGCGCTGCGACTCTATGTATACGCGGGCAACCTGGACTACGTCGTCGGCGTGGAAGAGATGGAGACCGGCGACGTGAGCGGCAAGCCCTACATGCTTGCCAATCCATCGCTGGCAGAGCTGTCCATCGTCGGCCTGGGTGGCCCGAATAACGCGCCCGATCCGGAGAAGATCCTAACCGTATTGCCGGATGTCATCTTCAGCACCTATGCGACCGATGCCGTTGCCGCGGGTGAGCTTCAGTCCAAGACCGGTATTCCAGTAGTTGTGCTTAGCTATGGGGGAGCGAGTTTTGGGACAACGGCCATCTTCGGCCAAGCGGTGCAGGACTCGCTGCGGCTGATCGGGCAAATCACCGGCGATGCGACCAAAGCGCAGGCGGCAATCGATTTCATCCGGCAGGCCGGTCAGGACCTGGAAAAACGGACAGCAGATATCCCTGATTCCGACAAGCTCACCGTCTATGTCGGCGGACTGGGCGCCAAAGGCACGCACGGCATCGAGAGTACGCAGGGGCAGTACGCGCTGCTGGATGTCATTCATGCCAGGAATGTGGTCGATGAAACCGGGCAGAGCGGCTCGCTGATGATCGATAAAGAGAAACTACTTGAATGGGACCCCGATGTGATCTTCATCGATCAGGGCGGTTATGCCACGGTGGTGGAGGATTACCGGAAGAATCCCACCTTTTACGACGCGCTCTCGGCGGTGAGAAACGGCGCCGTTTATTCGCAGCTGCCGTATAATTACTATTCTACCAATCTGGATACTGCCATCGCCGATGCCTATTACCTGGGCAAGGTGCTCTACCCTGAGGCCTTCGCGGACATCGATCCGGGCCGGAAGGCCGATGAGATCTACCAGGCGTTGTTGGGAAAGCCGCTGTACGCGAAGATGGTCGAGGCGTTTGGCAAATTTGGAACGCTGAAGCTGGGCGAGTAAGTAACCGACAGTAGTCTCATCGAGGAGATAAAACAGAATGGGGACAAAGGGCAACCGTGTGATGTTGGCTGCCCTTTAGAAAACACCTTCTCAACAGGCCGGCTGAGTTTAGCTACCGGTTTTCTTTGATGAATACCTTGGCCAATGCCGTCATTCCCGCGAAAGCGGGAATCCACTTGTGCGCAAGCACATGTCTGCGCGGCGGATGAACTTTCAAAAAATCCAGTAATTGCTCGACTCTCAGCGGCCAGCTTTTAGCTGTTGGCTGTGAGCTTGAACTCACGCCCATATTGTAAGAGGTATATCTATGTCTTTCCGCGCGAGAGAGAATCCATAGGCGTAGAAGTGGATTCCTGCTTTCGCGGGAATGACATCGAGAGACGCGGTGTCACTAAAATTGGGTTCGGGTTTTCCTGTCATCATTTTAATTGTTTTGACTCACACGGATGCTCGCATTCCCAATGCGTCTGATAGTTTTTACCCTCTCGATTTTGGCCAAGGTTTTCTTTGATGACAGAAATTTATCGGTGAGTAGTTAGATTCGGAATTGCTGTATAAATTCTTTCCTTTGACAACCTCACCCCAACTTGTGTATGATCTCCGTCAGTAACCCCAAGACAAAAGCGAAGACATCAGAAATCAATTGATCGCCAATAACGCATCCCGTATCAAAGTGAACACGAGCACCGGCCGTTGAGCAAGTTTATCCCCAATCCTCGATCTTTACTGAAGTGGCTGATACCCGGCATTGGTATCAAGCGATGGCTGGTGCTTTTGTTTTTCGGCTCTACACTCTTGGGTCTCGGCCTTGCCATGCTGCTGGTCGATCTCTACCGTGCTCAACCGGAAGCATCGTGGATGCCGACATTGACCTTGCGAGGCTGGCCTATGCTCTTGAGAGCCGGTCTGGCGGGCATCGCCGGCATGGTATTGATAGGGCTGGCGCTGATCCAGATCAACCGATCAATCCTGGCACCGCTCGACACGCACAACATCAGCCTGGTCGAGGCAATGCTCGATCGCAGGCAGGGGCGACGAGGCCCCAAGATTGTCGCTGTCGGCGGGGGGACGGGCATGCCGACCCTGCTTCGAAGCCTCAAGCAGATCACATCAAACCTGACAGCCATCGTAACGGTGGCCGACGATGGGGGAAGCTCCGGTAAGCTGCGGCGCGAGCTGGGTGTGCTTCCGCCTGGCGATTTCCGCAACAACCTGGCCGCGCTGGCCCGCGATGAAGGATTGATGGTCCAGCTTTTCCAATACCGTTTCGGCGAGGGTGGGCTGGAGGGTCACAGCTTTGGCAATTTGTTCATTACCGCGCTCAGCAGTGTGACCGGCAGCTTCGAGCAAGCCCTGATCGAAAGCAGCCGGGTGTTGGCCATCCGCGGACAGGTGCTCCCATCGACCCTCTCCGACGTGACCCTGATGGCCGACCTGCGCGAGGAACACTCTAATGGTACCCGCCGCGTAGCCGGCGAATCGATCATCCCCAAAACGTCCGGCACCATTGAGCGCGTGTTCCTTCGTCCGGATGATCCGCCTGCTTATCCGGAGGCCGTGCGAGCTATTCTCTCCTCTGACCTGATCATGCTGGGACCGGGTAGCTTGTACACCAGTCTGCTGCCAAATTTACTGGTACAGGGTATAGTCAATGCGCTCCGAGCCACCAGGTCACCCAAAGTTTACGTTTGCAATGTGGCTACCCAGCGTGGCGAGACAGATGGGTACACCGTCGGCGATCACGTTCGGGCGATCGAACGGCATATCGGTAAGCAGGTGATTGATTATGTGTTGGTGAACAACTATTTTCCGCCCCTGGAAGATGACGCCAACTACGCTTACGTCAGGCTTGGCGAGGGGGAAGAGCACTCCTTAGGGGTGACCATCAGCAAAGCCAACCTGATCGATGCCCAGCGACCCTGGCGACACAGTTCAGAGCACCTGGCAAAGGCTGTTGAAGCCTTGCTGCACAAAATGAGTTCACAGTGAACAGTTTGCAGTTCACCGTTCTGAGTGATTTGCTGGTAGCTTTCAACCATCAGACTTGGGCTAAGAACTACGAACTAAACCTGACAGCTGTTCGCTGAACGCTTCACTCTATTTCAAGTTACACAGAAGGAGAATTACAATGGCAGTCAAAGTAGGTATCAACGGGTTTGGACGGATCGGACGGCAGGTACTCAAGGCAGTTCGTGATTATTATCCTAACGATCTGGAAGTAGTGGCCTTCAATGACATCGGCGATCTCAAGACGATGGCCCACCTGCTCAAGTATGACTCGAACTACGGCCGCTTCAACGGCACCATCGAAGTCGTTGACGACGGCATCGTTATCGATGGTAAGAAGATCCAGGCCTTTAAGGAGACCGATCCGGGCGCCATTCCCTGGGGCGACATGGGCGTCGACATCGTTGTCGAGAGCACCGGCCTGTTCACGCTCAAGCAAGATGGTGTCAACAAGAAGGGCAAGACCGTCCAGGGCGCGGAGAACCACATCACCCGCGGCGGCGCCAAGAAGGTCATCATCTCGGCTCCGGCCCAGGGCGAAGACCTCACTGTCGTGTTGGGCGTCAACGAAGACCAGTACGATCCCGCCAACCATCACGTCCTCTCGAATGCTTCCTGCACCACCAACTGTCTGGCCCCGGCGGCCAAGGTTGTCAACGATAAGTTCAAGATCATCCGTGGCCTGATGACCACCATCCATGCTTACACCAACGACCAGAAGATTCTCGATCTGCCTCATAGCGATCTGCGCCGCGCGCGCGCGGCCGCGATGAGCGTCATCCCGACCACCACCGGCGCCGCCAAGGCAGTCTCCCTGGTTATCCCCGATCTGAAGGGCAGGTTCGATGGTTATGCCCTGCGCGTGCCGACTTCGACCGTTTCGGTTGTCGATTTCGTCGCTCAGATTGAAACGCCAACCACGACCGAAGAGCTGCGCCAGGCTTTCCGCGACGCTGCTGCCCAGCCGCGGATGCAGGGCATCATGCAGGCTGTCGATGAGCCGCTGGTCAGCATCGACTACAAGGGCGACCCCCACAGCTCGTCGGTCGACCTGCCTTTCACGATGGTGTTGAGCGGAGAGGGTGACTTCATCAAGGTCGTCACCTGGTACGACAATGAGTGGGGATATTCTGTCCGTACCGCCGATCTGGCCATGCTGATGGCTTCGAAGCTCTAACAGGTCATCTCCGTAGGGGCGCCTGTTTATCTTCCGAAGCGTCCCTACGGGAGAATACTTTGTCGGATCATTGAGGGGGCAGGATTGCTCGGATGCCAGGCATCCGGGTACCTGCCCCTTCCTGCGCAGTGTGTTTTTGACAGAGCATGAGGTTTGCAGATTGATGCTCTTTGAATCATTCGACCACAATAACACACCAATGGCACGCCTGTTTCCGATCAAGTCTAATATCAGCCGCGGATGTATCCGTAACCATCCAAACTGATCACTGAAAACCATTTTCTAAGGAGGCGGTTTGATGAACAAAAAAACAATCCGTGATGTCGATCTGAAGGACAAGCGGGTGCTTGTGCGCGTCGACTTCAATGTGCCGGTCGAGGACGGTAAGGTAACGGACGATACTCGTATCACCGCGGCTGTCCCGACGCTGAAGGCCATCCTGGACCAGAAGCCGCGCTCAGTTGCCCTGATGTCTCACTTTGGCCGGCCTAAAGAGGGCCCCGATCCCAAGTATTCGCTCAAGCCGGTAGCATCTGTCCTGCAAGAGAAGCTGGGCGTTCCGGTGGCTTTTGCCGATGACTGCATCGGCGAGGTGGCCGAGAAAGCCGTTGCGGCGCTGCCCGACGGCGGTGTCATTCTGCTCGAAAATACCCGCTTTCATGCTACCGAAACCAAGAATGATCTGGATATCGCTGAGAAAATGTCCAAATTGGGCGATGTCTATGTCAACGATGCCTTCGGCTCGGCCCATCGAGCCCACTCCAGCACCGAGGGTGTGGCCCGCTACCTGCCGGCTGTTGCCGGGTTGCTGATGGAGAAGGAGCTCGAATTCCTGGGAACGGCGCTCGAAAACCCCAAACATCCCTTTGTTGCCATCCTGGGCGGCGCCAAAATCTCCGACAAGATCGGCGTGATCGAGAACCTGCTGGCCAAAGCCGACAAAATCCTGGTCGGTGGCGGCATGGCCAACACCTTCTTCAAGGCACAGGGGTTAGCTGTCGGCGATTCGCTGGTGGAGGAAGAGGCGCTCGAAACAGCCCGCGAGACACTCAAGAAAGCCGGTAACAAGCTCGTCTTGCCTGTCGATGGCGTGATCGCCGATGCGTTCGAGGCGACTGCCAATGCCAAGACCATCAAGGTTGCCGATGGTACCCCTGACTTCTGGCGTATCCTCGATATCGGCCCGGAGACGGTCAGTCTATTCGAGAAGGAGCTGGCCGATGCTGTGACGGTTGTCTGGAACGGCCCGATGGGTGTCTTCGAGATGGAGCC
The DNA here is from genome assembly GCA_016928235.1 of Anaerolineae bacterium. GTDB lineage: Bacteria > Chloroflexota > Anaerolineae > Aggregatilineales > UBA3940 > JAFGMS01. The sequence goes on from JAFGLD010000265.1 coordinate 16,394, forward strand.
CTTCGCTAAGGGCACTTTTGCTGTAGCCAGGGCAGTGGCCGGGCGCACCGGCCAGGGCGCTGTGACGATCATCGGTGGCGGCGACTCGGTGGCGGCTATACAAGGCGCCGGGTTGGCCGACAAGGTCACCCATATCAGCACCGGCGGCGGCGCCAGCCTGGAGATGCTCGAAGGCAAAGTGCTGCCCGGTCTGGCCGCTTTGAACGACAAGTGACAGTCGGGTATGTGGAATCGAAAAGCTCAAGCCGCTAACGGCTTGAGCTTTTTTTGTTGATGAGAGGCAGCTCTGACACTGCCTTCGAATCTCTGCTTCCTTACGACAATCAGGCCGCGCCTTGAGCAACCTCGGCGATTCTGCGGAAGGTCTCCGGATCGCGGGCGGCAATATCGGCCAGAGACTTGCGGTCCAGGATGACGTTAGCCTGCTTAAGCGCGTACATAAACTTGCTGTAGCTCATCCCATGCATCCGGGCGGCCGCATTGATGCGGACGATCCACAGGGCACGCAGTTCGCGGCGGCGGTTGCGGCGGTCTCGATAGGCAAACCACAGCGACTTGAGCATGGCCTCATTGGAGCGGCGGAAAAGCCGCCCTCGGGTGCCGTACTGCCCCTTCACCATCTTGATGATCTTCTTGTGTCGGCGGCGCGTAACGATGCCACCCTTTACTCTTGTCATAGTATCCTCGCGGAGTCAACCACAGCCGGGGCTGTGGGGTTAGAATTGAGCTTCGATTAACTTACCCATTCATAGCTGTTATTGCAGGTTCAACAGGAAAGTTATTTCACCAATCGCCATTCCTTGGAATGGAAGACGTTCTCGAAACCTTAACCGGGCGGGTTGGCTTTATAACGCTTGAGGTAAGGAGCCAGCCGTTTGATTCGCCGTAGCTGTCCTGGGGCAGTGACTTCAACCATCTTGGAAAGCTCGCCCTTGGTTCGATCTGACTTCTTGCGACGAAGATGGCTCTTGGGCCCTTTCGTGCGCATCACAGCGCCGGAACCGGTTACTCGAAACCGCTTGGCAGTTGCCTTATGCGTCTTCAGCTTGTATTTCTTAGGTTTCTTAGCTTTTGCTTTAGTAGACATTCAGCTTCTCCTCAAAATCAGGTGCAGCAAGCAGCGCACACCCAAAAGCCAGGTACGACAACATCTGAACCTGGTCCGGCAATCAAGTTTACGCTGCTCGACTTTCTTTCAGGGGGTGAGATTGTCATTCGCTTTGTTTGCCGGGGGCAAGCACCATCAACATCGTACGTCCTTCCATCCCCGGCATCTGCTCGACTACCGCGATATCATCAAGGTCTTTGGCGATATCCGCTAGAAGCTGGCGCGCAATCTCAGGATATGTGATCTCTCGCCCTCGAAATCGAATACGCACTCTGACTTTCATGCCGTCTTCGATCCAGCGACGGGCGTCACGCACCTTAAATGAACGGTGATGCTCGTTGGTCTTTGGTCGCAGGCGAATTTCCTTGATCTCTATCTGTTTCTGCTGCTTGCGAGCTTCACGCTCTTTCTTAGCCTGTTCATACTGGAACTTACCGAACTCCAGGATTTTACAAACGGGCGGTTCAGCATTTGGTGCGATCTCGACCAGATCAAGATTGGCTTGTTCCGCCATCGACAACGCTTCTTGAATGCTAACAACGCCGACATTATCGCCTTTTTCTGTGATCAGGCGTACTTCACGGGCGCGGATTTCGTTGTTGATACGGTAGCTAGATTTACTGATCGCAAACCCCTTTTGTTAACTAGAGTATTCAAAACAAGGCCAGCTTGCTTGGCCTTATATCTGAAGCGAAAGTTTACCATAGCGCCTATGAAGCGTCAACTTTTGAACATGCGTTTGACGACTGCCGGATACGGAAACTGCTACCGGGACTGTGTTTATGGATGTGGTTGCTCGTATAACAAGGCCAGCCGACATCAGGTTTAGAGAGCAACGTGTACCATCCCGAAAAATCCTGTTCCTTCGTGTAATCCTTCGTAACCCTTCGGTCAGATAGTCGCAAAGTCGAGCTAAGATACCGCTTCTGCCCCACTCCCATCGAACCCGCTCCACACAATTATCAACCGTAATTCCTCTATCTCCTGGACGGTTACAGGGGATCTTCTTTGTCCTCGATCTCTGCCAGAACCCGATCCTGTTCCCAGATGGGAGCATGCTGTGCTCCTGCTTGCTGCAAGGCAAAGATGCCTTTCAACTCCATCATCTGGTCGCGTAACAGCGCCGCTTTCTCGAACTCAAGTGCTTTGGCGGCTTCCTTCATCTGCTTCTCCATCTCTTTGATCATCTTACCAATCTCCGCCGCGGGCATCTCGCGCGGCCGGTGTTCATCGCCGGTAAAGGCAGCCGCCGTCTTGACGCGCTCTGTCAGGTCGCGCACCTGCTTGACAATGCTGGTCGGGACGATGCCGTGCTCCTCGTTGTGTGCTATTTGTTTAGCGCGGCGACGGTTGGTCTCGTCGATGGCCTTCTGCATGGCATCGGATATCCTGGCCGCGTACATGATCACCTCGCCGTTGACATGCCGGGCAGCGCGGCCGATGGTCTGGATGAGCGCCGTGTCTGAGCGCAAGAAGCCCGCCTTATCGGCATCGAGGATAGCCACCAGCGAAACCTCCGGCAGGTCGAGCCCCTCGCGCAGAAGGTTGATCCCGACAATCACGTCGTACACGCCCAAACGCAGATCACGCAGAATCTCGATGCGCTCCAACGTCTCGACCTCGCTGTGCAGGTAGTGAACTTTGATGCCCATCTCCAGGAGGTAATCAGCCAGCTTCTCGGCCATGCGCTTGGTCAGGGTGGTCACCAAAACCCGCTCGCCACGCTCGATGCGCTTCCTGGCCTCCCCCAACAGATCATCGATCTGCCCTTCGACCGGTTTGATGATCACGTCAGGATCGATCAAACCGGTGGGCCGGATGATCTGCTCGACCACCTGCCGGCTGTGCTCCAATTCATAGGGGCCGGGCGTCGCGCTGGTATAGATCGCCTGTCCCATCCGCTTTTCGAATTCCTGGAAGTTCAGAGGGCGATTGTCCAACGCGCTTGGCAGCCGGAAGCCGTACTCGACCAGGGTCTCTTTGCGGCTGCGATCTCCGCTCCACATGCCCCTGATCTGGGGGATGGTCATATGCGATTCATCGATCACCAACAGATAGTCCGGCGGAAAGTAGTCGATGAGCGTCCAGGGCGGCTGGCCGACCACCCGGCGATCGAGGTGCCGGGAGTAGTTCTCGATGCCGGCGCAGCGGCCGACTTCGCGCAGCATCTCCAGGTCGTAGGTCGTGCGCTGCTCGATGCGCTGTGCTTCCAGCAGACGATCCTGCTCCTTGAGGATCTTGAGCCGCGCTTCCAGCTCCTGCTCGATGTCGATGATTGCCTCCTGGAGCGTATCGAGCTCGGTGATATAGTGCGCGGTCGGGAAGATGGTGATCTCGTCATGCTCCTGAACGACTTCCCCGGTCAGCGGATCGATCTCGACAATGCGCTCGATCTCATCGCCCCACAGCGTGATGCGCTGGGCATACTCGCCGTAACCGGACATGACCTCCAGTGTATCGCCGCGCACCCGGAACGTGCCATGGTTCAGCTCGATATCATTCCGTTCGTACTGGATGTGGACCAGGTGGCGCAGCAGCGTATCTCGGCGGATGGTCTGGCCGCGCCGGATGGTCAACATGGAATCCTGCCAGACTTCCGGCCTGCCCAGCCCATAGATGCACGAGACCGACGCCACGATCAACACGTCGCGGCGGCTCATCAGGGATGCGGTTGCTGCCAGCCGCAGCCGCTCAATCTGCTCGTTGATGTCGGTTTCTTTCTCGATGAACAGATCGCGCCGCGGCACATAAGCTTCCGGCTGGTAGTAGTCGTAGTACGACACAAAGTATTCGACCGCATTGTAGGGGAAGAAAGCCTTGAATTCGGAGTAGAGCTGGGCTGCCAGCGTCTTGTTGTGAGCCATCACGAGTGTTGGACGGTTGACCTTTTCGACAATGCCGGCGATAACAAACGTTTTCCCGGTCCCGGTGGCGCCGAGCAGCGTCTGATGCTGGTACCCCTGTTGGAGCCCGGCAACCAGCCCATCGATGGCATCCGGCTGATCGCCGGTGGGTTCGAACTCTGTGACAAGCTTGAAATCAGGCATCGTCATCTCCTGGGTACAGAACGTTGGTTCGAGGGGGAGGGTGATTATAGCGCGGACAAGGTCTGGCGTCCAATCTTTATTATCGGCACGCTCCGATCCCAATCTTTCGATCCCCTGGTATACTTGTCCCGTCTTGAGTTGTTGACTTACTCATGAAAAGAGAGGTAGAAATGAAGACTTTTCCTGGCCCACAACGGAACATTTTTGTCCCAGCGATCATTCTGTTGGCCGCGATGCTGGCATGCAACACGCCCGGCATCGCGCCGACGCCTACCGAGACACCCGCGCCGACCGCCACGCCAACCGTGCCCCCTCCCTCGGCCACCCCGACGATCACGCCGACCGTCGAGCCGACAGCCACATCGGCGCCGGAGGAGCCTACAGTACCGCCGGAGCCTACCAGCACATTCGTGCCGCCGGTCATGCCTGAAGCCAACGTATCCTACGAAGGCATCAGCTTCTACCGGGACAACGAGCTGGCCTCCTCGTGGTCAGTCGATATCGTGCCTGCCGATATCCCCAATACGACTGTGCCGGAAGCATGGCGATTTCCTTCACACTATCGTTTTGTGTTAGATGGCTACTCTCCGGCTAATACTTTCCACAAGCCCTATATCTATGTCATCCCTGTTCGCAACTTCCAGGATTACAACGCAGCCGGTCTGGAGCAGGTGACCAAACTGCAAGCCTTCCTCAAGGAGCAGCCCGCCAACATCACCGGCGATATTCCTTTCTTCCCGATTTTCAACGCCGCTCAGGCTATGCGAGCCCAGGTCGCTTACCTGAGCTTTCAGAACGGGATTGGCGTGCGCTTCTTAACCCAATATGGCCAGGCAGCCAACCCGATCAACAACCATGAGCTGTTCTACACCTATCAGGGCATTACATTGGATGGGCAATATTACGTTTCGGTCATCATGCCCGCTTCTCATCCCGATCTCCAGGCCGATGCATCTGAGATTCCCGGTGGAGATGCCAATGCCTTTGCCAACAGCTATTCCGATTACATCATCAAGATCGAGCAGCAGTTGAACAATGCCAGGCTGGCAAGCTTCACCCCCAACCTGGAGATGCTCGATGTCATGATCCAATCATTAGTCGTTCAGCCGACAAAATAAGCCATGAATAACGAACCCGAAGTTCTCAGCTCAGATGTCCCTGAGCAAGCACAAACCAAGGCCATATCTCAGAAACGCCTGATGTGGGTGTCCATCATCTTGTTATTGGCTTTGTCGATAGCCTGGATACTGTTTACGCCCAGCGGTCTCCTGGGGAAGGCCGATGCCGTAGGCTATGCCGTGTGCCACCGCATCGCCATCCGGTCATTTGCCTTTCCGGATGGTGTACAGCTTCCCCTCTGCGCGCGTTGCACAGGTACCTTCCTGGGAGTGTCAATCGGGCTGTTGGCGCCCGGATTGTTGTTTCGACGTCGCCACGCCGCCCTGTTTCCCCCCATCGGCGTCCTGGCCATCCTGATCACCTTCAGCGTCGTATGGGCCTTCGATGGCTTGAACTCGTATACCTTCTTATTGGGCCCTACGGTTCCTCATCTCTATACCCCTCACAATTTGCTGCGACTGGCAACCGGGCTCGGGCAGGGGATCACGATGGGCAGCCTGCTACTGCCGGTCTTCAATTCGATGCTGTGGGCTGACGCGAAAGCCGAGCGAACGCTCAACTCGATATGGGAGCTGCTGATACTCATCGGCATTGGCGTCGTCCTGTTCGGCATGATCCTGAGCGGATTGGCGATCTTCCTTTACCCATTGGCCATTCTAAGCTCGTTGGGTGTGCTGTTGGTCTTATCGGCCATCTGCACTGTCACAGCGGCAGCCTTCACAGGGCGAGAAAATACAGCTTTAACCCTGGCCGATGCCCTTCCGATCATCTTACTGGGAACAGCGATGAGCCTCGCGATGCTTGGCGTGATCGACCTGGCACGCTTTGCCATGACCGGGACATGGGACAGCTTCATCTCGCCACCGGTTTAGGGTACACAAAACATCTGCACGAGGATGCACCCTCGTGCGGATATTTTCTCGCTGTGTAGCGCCTCAATCACCGTCTCGAATTTGAATCCTACACTGAAGAGCCGTCATTTCTTAAATATGGACATTTGTATCGTCAGAACAATACCCCACCATGGTCAGAAGAGTTGCGGCCAACAGATCAAGCATTCCCCGGCAGGAGGTAGCCAGAGCAAGCCCTGGAGATGAAAGTTTCTCGCCTAGAAAAATAAAATTCCCGCCGGGAAACGGATTTTTCTAGGCGAGAAACTTTTATTTCCCGCCGGGAAACCGCGCATTTCCCCGGCTGCTCCATTATAATGATGGGCAGAAACATCTCAGGCCAGGCAAGCTGATGTTCCCAATCCATCGGGATGGTAACAAGGAGGAGCTTATGGCATCACGGATCGCGGCTATCAAGGCCACCCGCCCCCAGATCGATCTTGTTCCAACCCTCAGCACAGAGCAGCTGAGCGAGTACATCGCCGGACGTACCAGCTTGAATGCAGGCGAGGTCAGGATGGTGGCCTGTGAGTTGTGTGATGCCCTGGCGATGTTCCTCGGCATGGGGCAGCCGGTTCATCTGAAAGAGGTGGGGACGTTCACCCCTGATGTGCGCCTCGACGGCACATTCTTCGTTCACTTCCGCCCAAGCGTCGAGCTGAAGCAGCGACTGAATACCCCCGGTGCTTTCAGCGGCCGCCTGCGCAACCGGGAGAACATCGGCAGATCGAGTGACGATCTGGTCAACCAGTGGAACCGCGAGCACCCGGATGACCCGGTTGAGGACTGAATGAGGCACGAGACTCATAGACTTCGGAAGCCTCCAGGGCGTTAGCCCCAACTTCCAAAGTCTCGACCCTGTTGTGATTGCGAGGCATAAATATGCACAAACTGACACAACTACCCATCATCGCGATCTGCCTGGCGTTGGCCGGCTGCGCATCGACGGGCGCGGCGCTTCCAACCGCCGCCCAGTCACCTCGCCGCTTTCTCTCCAACCGAGCCAGGCTAGACTGAGGGACTCCTGGGCCTTCCGCTTCTCGCTGTCTCGAGTTGCGTGCTTGCGAATTCGCAAGTACAATCAGCGCACAATCCGCGAGAAATACGGATAAACGACCCAATGACGATCACCTTCTTAACCGACGAAGATGTGGATGGTCCAGCAGTCACGATTGCCTGTGAGCAGCTAGGTCTTCAGATCATTCGAGTGGTCGATGCCGGCTTTGCACATACTGACGATCAGGAGATCTTTCGTTATGCCGAGCAGAATGGCCACGTGATTGTTACTGGTAATTTCAAGGATTTCCCGGCCATTCTTGCTGAGTGGGTGATGGCCAACAACCAGCATCATGGTGTGATTATCATCGGATCAAAACACTATAAGAACTCATCGCACATTGCGCGAAAACTGGCGGAGCTCGCCTCCCAGGACATGCGGAATAAAGTTGAGTGGATATAGAGAGGGCCCTATGTCAGATACAATTGTTAGCACACATCATATTGTTAAGGGATCAGGGGTCGTAGGAGGAAGACCCCGCATTGCCGGGAAGAGAGTGACGGTCGATTTTGTGGCCGACCTCTTTGTCAGGCAAAATACCCCAGTTGATGAAATCGTAACGCATTTTAGCTTGACGCCGGCTGAAATCTACGCAGCATTGTCATACTACTACGATCATCAGCAAGAGATAGAGGATATATTCCTGGAACTAGACGCTTACGAAGAAGCAACCAAGACTCTCGCGCCGGACGGTCATCTTACCCATGAGCACCTGGTCCAGCTTCCGGAGCTTGCTGAGCGCACCAAGACAAGTCGGGTGGAAGAGTTGACGGCAACAGAGATCGCCCGGACCTATGGCATTTCGTCAGCGGCTGTCCGCGAGGCTGCCGCTAAAGGCCATGTGCCCGCTCGTAAATCGGGGGCAATCTGGCTGATCCGCCGGTCGGATGCTGAGGCCCGCTGGGGAGAGCGAACAAGAAAGGCAGGCTAACAGTGGGTCGCCAGCCACAACACCAGCGGCCCGGTCAACGAGACGCTCTTCTTCCTACTCCGGCTACTGGTTCCACCTGTTGTGGAGCAGGTCCAAACCTCGGACAGCTTCTTAATCACGAATGGGTGAATGGCACGAATTCCTCAGGGAAGATCCTCTGGAGGCGCTTCCGTCGACTCCTTTGGGCACCCTGTCACGTTATGCATGGATAGAAGCACGCGAAGTGTATTTCAGATATACACTGTTCCCGGTTACCTGTTCCCATTGTGAGGATCGCTACATGAGTACAGACAAACTGGCACAACTACCCATCATCATGGTCTGCCTGGTACTGGCCGGCTGCGCCTCATCGGTGACGGCGACCCCCACCAGCACACAGCCACCCCGGCCGCCGATCACCGAGGCGGCAATCGTCGCTCCAACCGAGGGACTGGGGCCGATAGCCACGTCATTGCCCACAAGTACATCGCCTCCAACATCTGATCCATCTGGGGGCGAACGACCCACAAGAATACCAAAGCCCTCAGATACCCCGTGGCCCACCAGCACCCCCGTACCCACCGCTACGAGTTATCCTACACCTGCTGTTTCTCTTTCATCAACTGGGCCATGGTTGATATTCCGGGCTGACGGCTACCTGTGGGCAATGAACCAGGATGGGACAGGGTTGACGCGGCTGAGCAACGAGCCTGTCTTTGCGTTTGCGGTTCGGCCCACCAGCACCGTTCAGAACGGGCTCATCGTCGCTTATCTCACCCTGAGCGGCGGCTCCTGGCGAGAGGATCATAATTACAGCAGCTATTTCGATCACTATGAAAGAAGTACACTGAAGCTCCTCTCCTGGCCTACCGGGGAAGTAAAGACGATTGTCTATCAGAATGGAGCTAGCAGTAATATTTCAGAGTCTTTTAAGAATACTGGGTTAGTGTGGTCTCCCAGCGGGAACAAGCTTGCCTTTGTGGGTATGGTAGACAATGACGACAAAGGTGTGAATGTATTTGTCTATGATACCACTACCGAAGAGGTCACCCGCATCGCGGCCAACGATTTCGCAGATAAAGACAACATCATGGCGACAGATGCTTACAAGTTAGCCTGGTCGGCAGATGAGCGGTATGTCATCTATCAGAGGTACGCTTGGTTTGCTATGAACCACTACCCGCACACGTCAGATGCATGGTCTGCCCGGGCTGACGCGGGCGGTATCACGCTGTTGAGTGACAAGGCTCAGTACCCACACTATCCGGAAGAAATAAAGTATCTGAGATGGATCAATCCAACAGAGATCATCCTTAACACCATGGGATGGGGCAATAATGCCGACGAAGTCCGCATCGTCAATATCGAGACGGGTGACTACACGACCATCGACAGAGAGCCGTTGTGGGATGTAGCCTACAGCCCTGAGCATAATACGTTTCTGATGACGCAATGGCCCTCGGCGCCGCCCAACACGCTATTGATCTTCTACCGGAACGGCGAGAGGCGGGAAGTCACGGGCTACGGCATCAAGTGGGTGAAATGGTTGAGCGCCTACGATGTATTCCTGGGACAGACCCCTGAGGGCCAATCCTATCTCATATCACCCGATGGAGCGCTGACTGAAATCCCTGCCCCCGATTGGCGCCTGAAACGCTCACATCCTGTGATTGTATCCCCTGATGGCCAGTGGTGGGCCTGGCATCATTACCACAAGACAGAGGCCAATGTGGACATCACTGCTTCCGAGCTGTGGGCTGGCCCCGCCATGGCTCAGCCGTCTGTCTCGCTGGCGTTCGATTCCAGTGAGGATCGTTCAACTCTGGATCTGACATACTCTGGTAATGTTATCTGGTCTCCTGATAGCCAGTATCTCTTGTGGGCCGCTAGAGGAGGCATGTGGGTAGCTCGACCACCCACCTTCGAAGCAGGTCTGTTGGCGAAGATTGGCGCAACATTCCAGGATGCTGTCTGGGTACACTAGCCATGACACATCGATGCGGCCAACACCGTTCCCGTTTGCCTGTTCTGACTGTGAGGATCGACGCATGAACACAAAGAACGCACACAAGATAACGCCAATCGCTATCATTGCGATCTGCCTGGTACTGGCCGGCTGCGCCTCTCCGGGCGCGGCGACCCCGACCGCCACGCAGCCACCCCGGCCGACGGCCCCCTCGGCGACGACCATCGCCTCGACTGAGACGACCATGCCGACAGCTACATCGGTCGCCACGAGTATCCCGGCTCCAACCCAGGCGCAAGTCGAGCCTACCCAGGTCGAGCCACCGACGCCAAAAGATACCCCGATACCCACCGCCACGAACTACCCCGCACCTGCCGTCCCGCTTTCAACAACTGGGCCGTGGCTGGTCTTCCGGGCGAACGCGTACCTATGGGCAATGAACCAGGATGGAACGGGCTTGACCCGGCTCACAGATGATTGTGTCACCGATTTTGCAGTTCACCCCAATAGTTCCATCCAGGGTGGGCTTACAATTGCTTATTCAACCAGTATCGATGGTAAATGTGAGGGGTGGTACCGGGAGAATCCTCCTGGCTTGATCAAAATCCTCTCTGCTCCGAAGAGGAATGTAAAGACGATTGTCTACGATCTCTCACAGGGAGCCGAAGACTTGGTCTGGTCTCCCGGCGGCACCAAGCTTGCCTTTATTGGTGCCATGGGTGACACCGAATCGAATGTATTCGTGTACGATGTTGGGACTGAAGAAGCAACCCGCATTGCCGTCACTGACTATAATGATTGCTCATTGTCTTGGTCGCCGGATGAGTGTTATGTCATTCACCAGACAGGATGTGGATGTTCCATGGGCTTTTGTGGTTCAATTGGACTGTGGGCCTCTCGAGCCGATGCGGGTGGGGTTACACAACTCATTGGTGACTGGGAGCATGGCTGGGTTTTGGGGTGGCTGAGCCCCACAGAGAGCATCGTTGTGCTCAACCAGTGGGTATCGGAGGAGATTCGCGTCGTCAACATTGAAACAAGTTCCTATAAAACTCTCTTCAGCGAATCATATCTGGATATGGCCTATAGCCCTGAGCACAACATGTTTTTGATGACAAAGGAGACAGCACCCGCACCCAACCGGTTGTTGGTCTTCTACCAAAATGGTGAGCGACGAGAGGTTACTGGCTACACCATCAAGGAGGTCAAATGGCTAAGCGCCTATGATGCATTCCTAGGGCAAACACCTGACGGCCGTGTTTTCCTCATATCTCCTGACGGAACGGTGGTCGAAACACCCACACATAAATGGGATACGTATGATGCCAAATCTGTCAATTCTCATTCAGTGATCGTATCCCCCGATCATCAATGGTGGGCCCAGTGCCATTCCCGTTCAGCAACAAACGATTCTGCGTCCGAGTTATGGGTTGGCCTAGCTAAGGATCAGCCATCAGTGCGTTTGTCAACCAGTTTAGGTACGGGCCCCAATGATAGCTTTGTTCGATATTACGATGTTATCTGGTCTCCAGATAGCCAGCACCTCTTGTGGCTCTCTGGAGAGCGCTTATTTGCTGCCGTCTCGCCTAATTTCGAGGCGACTATGGTAGCAGAATTACCAGGGTACAGTTACCTGGGTAGCGCCGTCTGGGTGCAGTAGCCATGACACATCGATGCGGCCAACACCGTTCCCGTTTGCCTGTTCTGACTGTGAGGATCGACGCATGAACACACGCACAATGACCCCAATCACTGTCATCACCATCTGCCTGATCCTGGCCAGCTGCGCCTCTCCGGGCGCGGCGACCCCGACCACCACACAGCTACCCCAGCCGCCGATCACCGAGGCGGCCGCCATTGCTCCAACCGGGGCACTGGGGTCGACAGCTACATTGGCCCCTACCAGTACACTGCCTCTGACATCTGAGGCAGAACAGCCTACTCGAACCCCAAGACCAATACCCACAGATACACCAGTACCGACCGCCACGGCTTACCCCGCACCCGCCGTTCCGCTTTCGCCAACAGGACCGTGGCTGATCTTCCGAGCTGGTGATTACGCGTCTGGCTATTATCTGTGGGCAATCAACCCGGATGGGACGGGGTTGACACGTCTCACAGATGAGCGCATCTGCACATTCGCAATTCAGCCAAATCGCACTGTTCAAAGCGGGCTTGTA
>JAFGLD010000266.1 GCA_016928235.1 Anaerolineae bacterium
CCTGGATGATTGAGAAGATACGCCGGCACCGTGGGGGTGAGGCCAAACGGCACTTCTTACACACATTATTGCTGCCATACTGCTGCCATACTGTTGCCATACTCCTACCATACTCCTGGCCTCCCCATCCCATGTCCTGTCCCCTTCCGCCCATCCTGGGTATCTTCCCAATCGTTCGAGGAACGGAACTATTCAGCGGTTAGCGGTTAGTTGTTAGCTGTTGGCTGTTAGCTGTAAACTAAAACTCGTCACTCATCACCCATCACCCGTCACTCAAAACTGTCAAGCAGCCGACACCAATAACTGAATAGTTACCGAGGAACAATGTCTCTGTCACGGCGTTTTGACGCATAAAAAGGTGTTGAAGAACGTGACTCTACTGAGAAGATACCTTCGATCTACATTCTCTTGCCCTCTGCTCCTACCAGTGTTAGATTCCACACCATGCGCAAATACCAATGCCTGAGCAGCCTGCTCATTACCCTGATCGTTTTGTTCTCGATTGCCGGATGCAGTGAGCCGACCCCAGAGTTGATTAACGTCACGCTGGTAGTAGGCGGTACATCCCAGACGTTGGCAGTCACCAAGGATTTCACCGTTGATGATGTGTTACGGCAGTCCAACATCATTCCGGGCGACCTGGATCGGGTCAACCCGCAGCGATACAACCGCGTCAGTGAAGGAATGACCATCACCGTCGTTCGGGTGACCGAGGAAACGAAGGTATCTCAGGAGACCATCCCCTTCGAGCGCCAGACGATTCCTAACGACAGTTTGCCGATGGGAGAGAATCGCCTGATCCAGGCCGGCGTCAATGGAATCGCCGATATTACCTACCGGATTGTCTATGAAGATGATACAGAGATATCCCGCAGCGAGGTCCGGCGAGATGTGATCGTGGCTCCCAAAAACGAAGTGGTCATGGTTGGCAGCCAGGGACAACTGCCCGCCGTCACCATAAACGGAACATTAGTCTACATATCAGGCGGCAACATATGGATCATGAAAGGCAACAGCACCAACCGCCGCTTCCTGACCATGGAAGGCGGGCTCGATGGGCGTGTCTTCGATCTGGCTGAGGACGGCAAACGGTTGCTGTTTACCCGGTCCTCTGTGGTGTCGGAAACGACCACTCTGACGCCGGGCAGCAACCTGACTACGGTCACTCCACAGGCCACGCCGACATCCAGCGGTTCTTTCAATACACTGTGGGCTGTCCTCGATATCACCAACCCGGACAGCAAGCCGGTGGGCTTGAGCTTGAGTAACATTCTGTATGCGCAATGGGTACCCGGCAGTGATGACACGATTGCCTATACAACTGCCGAACCGCGCCCCAACTTTCCCGGCTGGCAGGCCAACAATGACCTGTGGCAGGCCAGGATCGACAGCCGGAAGCGCATCACCGGGCACAAAATGCTGCTTGAGCCATCTAGTGGGGGGATCTACGGGTGGTTCGGCACCTATTTCCGCTATTCTCCTGATGGAAAGGCCATCGCCTGGGCCCAGCCCGATGCAGTGGGGGTGCTACGACCGGCTACCTCTGACGAGGAAGACAAGACCTCACCGCCCGATACCTACCAGCGGGAGACACGAGTGACCTTTGCGCCCCGCTACGCTTACGATTTTGTCTGGATACCTGGCCTGTCATGGTCGCCCGACGGCATGTTGGTGGCAACAACGACACACGGCGCGCCGCTCGGTGACGAGCCTGCGGAGGACAGCCCGATCTTTAATCTCACCATCTTCCCCGAGCAGGGAGGTTACAGTGTCGATGCGTTGGAGCGAACGGGTATGTGGACGGCGCCGCAGTATTCACCCGCCACTGACCCGGCCGGCAACGACATCGAGGTAAGGATTGCCTATCTCCAGGCCATGCAGCCGCTTGACCAGACCAGCCGTTACCGGCTGATGGTGATGGATCGGGACGGCAGCAACCCGCAGGTGGTCTTCCCACCGGAAGGCCAGCTTGGACTGACTTCGCAGGAGGTGGCCTGGTCGCCTGATGGCCGGCAAATCGCCATGATTTATCAGGGCAACCTTTACCTGGTGGATATCTCAAGTAGCCGGGCCCAGCAACTGACGATGGATGGCGTGAGCAGCTCCCCGCGGTGGACGCCATGACTGAACGCGCTCGCAGGTTCATAACGCTTTTTTTGATTCTGGCGATTGGTCTGGCCGCCGCGGCATTGTCCGCTGTTATCACCCAGCGGCAGGTACGGCTGCGGGGGGCGCTCGACGGGTTTCCCGATCCCAATCTGCCGGCCCGCCGGCCCATTCTGGGGGTCAACGTCGAGCTGACGCGGTACACCCCCGATGAGTTGGACGAGAACCTCGATTTGATCGCCGAGACCGGTTTTGTATGGGTACGACAGACCTTTGCCTGGGACATCGTCGAGGCCCAGCCGGGCAAATACGATTGGGATGCTTACGATGCCATCGTGGCGGGCGCCACCGGGCGTGGTTTGCGCTTGATCGCCGTGCTCGAACGCTCTCCCGGCTGGGCAGCATCGACGCCCGCGGCGCCACCGGGCGATCTGAACGCGCTCGCGGCCTTTGCCGGCGCTCTGGCTGAACGCTACGGAGAGAGCATCGACGTTTACCAGGTCTGGGACGAGCCCAACCTGACCGGTGGTTGGGGCGGGCCGCCTGATCCTATCGATTACATCACCATGCTTCAGACCGTCTACCTGTCTATCCACAACGCTGATGAGCAGGCGATGGTGCTGACTGCCGGGCTGGCGCCAACCATCGAGACCGGCCCGGACAACCTGAGCGATATTCTCTACCTGAGGGCGCTTTACGAGAACGGTGCCGCGCCTTTTTTCGATGGCGTGGCGGGGAAACCGTATGGCTTCGACAGTGGCCCGGATGATCGGCGTGTCGACCCCAACCTGACCAACTTCTCGCGTTTCATTCTGCTGCGCGAGGAGATGGAGCGGTATGGCGATGGGGGTAAGCCGTTGTGGGGCAGCCATTTCGGATGGAATAGTCTGCCTGCCGATTGGACAGGGGAGCCTTCGATCTGGGGACAGGTGACAGCCGGGCAGCAGACCGAGTGGACGGTGGCGGCCTACCGGCGGGCGCTCGATGAGTGGCCGTGGGCCGGTGGGCTGATCCTGGCTTACTGGCAGCCTGATTTCCCCGTCGATGACCCGCATTGGGGCTTTGCGCTACGTGATGCTGACGGCACGCTCTCGCCCGCGGTTCAGGCTATCGCAAAACAGGCCGATCTGTTCAACCAGGCGCTGTGGCCGGGAGCCTATCCGCCGCAGACACCGTTGGTGACCTACAGCGGGGAATGGGAATTCTCAGACCTGGGCGCTGATTTCGGGGAGGCCAATGACAGTGTCGTCGAGGTGCCTTTTGCGGGCGATAGCCTGGCCGTCATCGCCCGGCGCGATAATTATCGGGCATATCTGTTCGTGACGGTTGATGGGCAACCGTCGGCCAGCCTGCCACAAAACGAGCATGGGGCCTACGTCATCCTCACCTCACCTGACTACCAACCAACCATCGATGTCTTGCCCGTAGCCGGAGGGCTGTCCAGGTCGACCCGCCATCTGGCGCGCATCGAGGCCGACCGTGGCTGGGATCAGTGGGCGCTGGTGGGTTTTGTGGTCGGCTCACATATCGATACACGTGGGTATGACTGGTCGATTGGCGGATTGATTGCGCTGCTTGCCGTCCTGGGCATATTGGCCTGGCGATCCGGACTTGGGCAGGCCGTGAGCGCGACACTGGGCGATATCATCCGGATACTGTCGACACGCCTGAGCCAGGGGATGCACCTGGCGCTGTCGATGGCGGCGGCGCTGGCCGTGTGGCTGGGCATGGCGATCACCTGGGGCGGGTTGATCCCCACCCTACTCCGCAAGGCAGGCGATGGCCCATCCCTTGTTGTCACGCTGCTGACTGCCGGGGTCTTCTATTTCTCGCCCTGGCTGCTGCTGACCATTGTGGCGCTCATCGCCCTGTTTATTTTGATCTACGCCCGACCTGCTACCGGGGTGGCGTTGATGATGTTCTTTACCCCTTATTATCTGCTGCCTCGCCCCCTCTTCGACCGCGCATTCAGCCTGCTTGAGGTCACCACGCTGTTCGTTCTGGCCGCCTGGGGTATCCGGGTGGTAGCTGAGCGCCGCCGGGTCGGGTGGCCGTCGTTGGCACAACTCTGGCGGCAGATGACGGCACTCGATAAGGCGGTGTTATGCTTCATCGGGCTGGCTGTTGTATCGATCAGTTGGGCCGATCTCAAGGGCGTAGCCGTCACCGAGCTGCGCCAGATGGTGCTGGAGCCGGCGGTGGCCTACCTGGTTTTGCGCACACTGCCCTTCGAGGGGCGTGAGCGCCGGCGCATCATCGATCTGCTGATGGCAACCGGCGTGATGATCGCCCTCTATGGTTTTTACCAGTTCTTCATCGACTGGCGGAACACGCCGGCCGGCTTCACCTGCCTGCGAAGCACCTTCGGTACCTGCAACAATGCTGCATTGTACCTGGAGCGCCTGATCCCGATCTCGGCGGCTATTGTGCTGATCGACCGGGATAGGCGGCGCCGATGGGTGTATGGGATCGCCGGTGGGGTGATGCTGGCTGCCACCGTGTTGACCGTCTCGCGCGGGGGGCTGTTGTTTGGCCTGCCCGCGGCCGTAGGGCTGGTGATTATCCTATGGGCCGGACGACGTGGCGCCATCGTGGTAGGCATCGGCCTGGCGCTGGAAGTGCTGGCGCTCATCCCCCTGTCGATGTTTGTCCCGCGCTTCAGGGATATGCTCGATCTGAGCAGCAGTACCAGTTCCAGCTTCTTCCGTACGCAGGTCTGGCAGAGCGCGCTGCGCATGATCCAGGATCATCCCATTACCGGCGTGGGACTCGATCAGTTTCTCTACCAATACCGCGGGCGCTACATCCTGCCCGATGCCTGGCAGCAGCCCAATCTCAGCCAGCCGCACAACTTCCTGCTCGATTACTGGATCCGGTTGGGCGTCCTGGGGTTGGCGATTGGCTTGTGGATGCAGGTGGCTTTCTGGCGGCTGGCGTGGTCGACCCAGCGGCGGCTCAAAGATACTTATGCCAGGGCACTGTGCGTGGGTCTGATGGGCGGCATGGCAGCCATGATCGCCCACGGCATGGTCGACGAGACCCATTTCGTCATCGACCTGGCCTTCATCTTCTTCATGTCACTGGGGTTGGTGCACCAGTTGGCAAGGGAGGCGGAGAGCGATAGCGGGTGACGGATATGGCATCGCAGAACAGGCAGAGAAAAATCTCTGTGGCTTCCCTTAGGTGAATTTTGTTGTCGTTTTGGGGGGATTACCGATGGAGATCACGATCAACAACACAGTGCTGCGATTGGCTGAAGGCGACATCACCGAGCTGGACGTCGATGCCATTGTCAACGCGGCCAACCGGTATTTGCAGCTTGGGTCGGGTGTGGCCGGAGCGATTCGCGCCCGGGGCGGCCCATCGATCCAGCGCGAGTGCGATGAAATCGGCCGCTGCCCGGTCGGTGGAGCGGCGATCACAGGCGGCGGGAACCTCAAAGCGCGTCATGTCATCCACGCGGTGGGGCCGCACGGGGGTGATGCGGATGCTGACGAAAAGATGGTCAGCGTCACCCGATCCAGCCTGTCACTGGCCGACCAGCACGGGCTGAAGTCGATGGCCTTCCCGGCCATCTCAACCGGCGTCTTTGGCTATCCGATAGACAAATGCGCGCGGTTCATGATCGGGACAACGATCAGCTACCTGGTCGACAACCCCAAAACCAGTGTTGCTCTGGTGGTATTTTGCCTGTATGGGCAAGCAGCCTTCGATGTGTTCAAAAGGAAGCTCATGGAAGTGACAAACGCTCGGTAGTGTTAGCCTACACGTCGGACTCTTTTTGATTCAGGAAGATGCAATGGAAAGTGAAATAGTCGAGAGACTTCCCAGTGCGGAAGAGTATAATCAACTGCGCGAGATGGTCGGATGGAGTACCTACGAGCACGAAGTCATCGAGAAAGCATTACCAAACAGCCTGTATTGCGTTTGCGTCTCGATGGACGATAAAACAGTGGGAATGGCGCGAGTAATCGGAGATGCGGGGCTGACTTACTATATTTTGGATGTGATTGTCATACCGGAGTATCAGAAGCAGGGGATAGGCACTGCGATGATGGACAAAGTCATGGGCTTTATCCGAAACCATGCGGCTAAGAATTCGATTGTTGCTTTGATGGCTGCCAAAGGAAGAGAGAGCTTTTACGAGCAGTACGGGTTTGTTCAGCGACCAAATGACAGGTTGGGTTGTGGCATGACGATATTCTGGGCAGATGATACCGCCCATTCGTCATCCTGATGATATATACATCCGATCTGGGGCGAGCACAGTCCGACCAGAGTCCGTCCATCCTATATGGGTGGTGCGAAGTGTGCGTCTAAAAATTGAATCAATTGCCATTCCCGAACTATCATGCCATCAGCATATACCTCCATATTCCCTTTTGCAAAGCACGATGCTCCTATTGCGGCTTCAACACCTATGCGGGCCTTGATGACCGGATAGAGGATTACCTGGCGGCGCTGCGACGGGAGATCGAGATGGTAGGGCAGAGCATCGAGGGGGGCAGGCCGGTGGCCCACACGCTTTATCTGGGCGGTGGTACACCATCGCTGCTCACGCCGGGGCAGGTCGAGACGCTTCTGGCGGCCTGTCATCGACACTTCAGTCTGCCCCCTGGGGCCGAGATTAGCCTGGAGGCCAATCCTGGCACGGTCGATCTCGACAGACTGCGGCGTTTGAGGGAGATAGGTGTCAACCGTCTTAGTCTCGGCGTCCAGAGCGCGCAGGCGGCTGATCTCAAGCTCTTCAAGCGGATTCACAGCTTCGCAGATGCCGTCGATGCTTTCCAGGCAGTTCGGCGGGCCGGGTATGACAACATCAGCATAGACCTGATCTATGGTGCGCCGGGGCAAACTCCGGCAGGCTGGGAGGATACCCTGAATCGCATCCTTGATTGGGAGCCGGAGCATGTCTCGCTCTACAGTCTGAGCATCGAGGAGGACACACCGCTGGAGCGACAAATCGAGCAAGGCGTGCTCGACGCGCCCGACCCCGATCGGGCCGCCGACATGTACGAGCAGGCCCAGGAACGATTATCGAAAGCCGGTTTTCAGCAGTACGAGCTATCCAACTGGGCGCGGCCGGGTCATGAGTGCCAACACAATCGACAGTATTGGCTGAACGAGCCTTACCTGGGCCTTGGCGCGGGAGCCTATGGGACATTCGGAGGACTGCGCTATTGGAATGTCGAGGCGGTGGGAGCATACATCGAGCGTATCAGTCAGGCGAGAGAAGGCCGCTTCCCCCCATCACCCGCCGCCGAGGACTGCGAGACCATCGACCAGAACCTGGCCATGGTAGAGACGATGATCCTGGGGCTGCGGCTGACCGCCGAGGGTGTCCGCAAAGAACGCTTCGCCCGGCGCTTCGGACGTGAGATCGATGCAGTGTTTGGGGAGACAATAACCCGGTTGGCAGCACAGAATCTGCTCACCGATGACGGCCAATCGGTGCGCCTCACCAGGCGGGCTTACCTGATCAGCAACCGGGTGCTTGTGCACTTTATCGGTAACGAGGATTGATGTTGGAAGAACCCGCGCCTCAATCAGCCCATTGCAAAAGAAAGACCGGGAAACACGTGAAGCAAGGCTTCAACCCTCATGCGCTGATTTAGACTTCTACGAGCGTTGCCGATGATGATGTCCTTCCTTTACCCCGGCTGATTTAGAAGATAATCGATTTTTGCGTATAATGGTGAGATCACGTCGCAATTTTTCCGGCTGCACTCCGGACAGATGACGACACGCGCGTAAAATGACGTAAGCAGCAGGCTTTTAACCTGCGAAATGTCCGCTGATGGTAAAGAATTCAATGATGTCCGAAGAAACCCAGGCATAAATTTAATCTTTTCGGACTTCTCATCCTTTTTATGTCTCACACATGGTTACTGCTGTCATTCCCGCGTTCGCGGAAATGACAGTGTTGGCGAAGGCATTGTCATAATTAAGTGAGTTCTTATGCAGATCGATCGTGTCCGGGCCGCTCAGATCGGCCGAGAAACTGTTAACATCCTCCAGGCGGGTCGCTATAAGACGGCATCCGGCGCCACGGTAGACATCCGTGATGCCCTCAAGAAGGCGATTCATGGGACTGTCTCCTACTCTCCGAAGTCGCCGCTGCCGGCTGTCACGCCGGGCAACTGGGGAACCGATATCCAGGTCAGGAATGAAACGACGCTGGAAACTGCCCGCCATCTGGCCGATCTCGGCTTGCGTGTTGCGGCTCTGAACTTTGCATCGGCAACCAACCCGGGCGGCGGCTTTCTGGGCGGAGCACGCGCCCAAGAGGAATCGTTAGCCCGCTCATCCGGGCTGTATCCATGCATTGCCAACGATCCCATGTATGATTTCCACCGCTCCCGGCACGATCCAATGTACATTGACTATGTTATCTACTCGCCGGATGTACCTGTCATTCGCACCGACGACGGTAATCTGCTGGACCAGCCTTACCTGTGCTCCTTTCTGACATCGCCGGCTGTCAACGCTAAAGTTGTGCTGGAGCGTACTCCCCAGCGACATACCGAGATCCGTGCTGCTATGCGAAGCCGGATCGGTAAGGTGTTGAGCGTCGCCGCGCTGCACAGGCACGACACACTGATCCTGGGCGCGTGGGGATGCGGCGCGTTTGGCAATAACTCAAGTGATGTTGCTGAGTTTTTCCGCGAGGCGCTGGCGACTCGCTACAAGGGTGTTTTCGCCCTGGTTATCTTTGCCATTACCGACTGGTCTCCCAACCGCCGGTTCATCGGGCCGTTTGAGCAAGCGTTCGGCCAAATGGGGCAAAAGAAAGGGTAAGTCACCTTCCACTGCCGGTTAGGTCAATGTAAGTAAAGGTCGATATCTGCTCTATGCCAAAACTTTGTCCAAAGCTGATCCTCGAAGGTACTCGCCTGACATACAAGACCGAGATCGCCTTTATGCTCAATGAGCATCCACGCATTGTTGGGCCACGCAAGTATCGCTATCACTCCCCTTTGATCTCGGCGGAATGGTGCGCGTTCACCAACTTCCCTTGGGGACGGGGATTGATTAACTTCGAGCCACAAGAAGAAGCGATGGCAATCGAGACCTACCAGACCTGGGCTCGATTGTTTGAGCTTCAGCGCTACTACTCGTGGATTATCGACCGCTTCCACATCTCGACACAGGCATACCAGTTGAAGAACTCCGGCAAGCGGTACGATTTCAGATGGCTCGAAGATCGTTTGCTGCCGTTGGGGTTCCGTATCATCCTGTGCAGCCGCACGGCTGCTTCCTTCGAAGCGGCCAGAGCAGAGAGACTGAAAGTGTCAGGGAAGCCATCACAGTACGATGATCTGCAACTATTCATCGAAGAACAGGCGTTGATGATCTCGCTGATCGAGAAGAGCATTTTGCCAATCATGACAGTTGATATATCGGACAATGATGTTCCGCGGGCTGTAGAGAAAATCGCAGATTGGTTAGAAGAGACGGGTGGCTTGTACCTGGACGGCTAAAACAGCCGTGCAGGCAACAAGAGAGCGGTCAGCCTACGCCAACAAGGCGCAGATTGACCTCGCCAGGCATGAGCATTGATGAGTCTCTGACAAAAACGGCACATGACCAGTGGACGGGTAAGTCAATAAATTCTTGTTCCTAACCCATCCCCATTGACATCAGATTCGCTGTACGGTATTCTCCGAACTATGACAAAGAATGAAAAAACAGAGAATACAACGATGGGAAAAACGCGCGAAAAGATATCACTAAGCGGCTTCTTGCTTCGCCTGGGTATTTTATTCATTATCCTGGTGATCCTCGGCTCGGCAGCAGCACTAGTAGCCTTTACACCTGCTAACAATCGAGACCAACGCCCGCGGGTGATCGCTGCCCTGATCTCCGCCACACCGACCAATACGGCTACACCGACCTCCACCAGCACACCCACACCGACGCTGACGCCGACTATCACGCTGACGCCGACCATTACGCTGACTCCAAGCATCACGCCCACCGAAACACCGACCAATACCCCTACTCCACAGCCAACACCTGACAGCCGCGAGCGGGAGTACATCGTCCCTATCCTGATGTATCACTACATCAGCGTGCCTCCCGCCGACGCCGATATATACCGGCAGGGTCTTTCGGTGACACCGGATGAATTCCGCAAGCAGATGGATTGGCTCAAAGATAATGGCTATAACACCATCACGCCCTATCACCTGATCTACGCGCTCAGCATCGGCTGGCCGCCGCTTCCCGAACGCCCGGTGATCTTGACCTTCGATGATGGTTATACGGACAACTACGATCATGCCTTTCCTATTCTGAAAGAACATGACTTTATGGGTACCTTCTTCATCCTGACCGATGTCACCGATCGCAGCCAGCCGGGCTACATGACATGGGATATGATCAAAGAGATGAGCCAGGCCGGCATGAACATCGAGGTACATGGGCGGGAACACGTCGAGATGTCTGGCCGGGATCGCGACTGGCTGACCTTTCACCTGCAAGGCTCCGCAGAAACCATCGAGGCCAACCTGGGTTATCGCCCTCGCTTCCTATCCTACCCGGCCGGCAAGTATGACCAGTTGGCAATCGATGTGGCCCATGGTGTAGGATATTGGGGCGCCGTGACGACCATCTACGGTGCGCTCCATGATAAGAGCACGCCTTTCGAGCTGAAACGCATCCGAATCGGGGGCGATTTAACGCTGGCACAATATAGTGCCATCATGTCGGCGCTATATTAAGGCAACCGTAGCGGATTTCTGTTCTGTAGCCGGTCTCCTATACCTCATTGTTAATAGGGAGAGTGTGATGTCTCAAATAAACATGGCTCGTATTAAGCGAATGTCAGCCGGGCATATTGTATTGATGGCTGCTGTTTTGAGCGCCGTGGTATGTATCTTGCTCAGCGGTGGTATTTACTTACTACGGACGGTGACCGATCCTGATGCCGATCTATGGTCGATGTTTGAAGGGTTGTCTTCGGCAGCAGCTTTCTCGGTAGCCGTCGGCGGCGGCTTGATGGTGCTGGCACAGCTCACCGAAGCGGTTGACAGCCGCAGCCTGACCATCTTCAATGACGTATTTGATCGTTTGGCCTGTGACAGAAATATCGAGGCACGGCGCTGGATCTACCAAAATCTGCCCGACAATCCGGAGCGGGGTTTGGCATCGCTCAGCGACGAGGGACGAGAGCATGTCAAATTGGTATTGAACTCGTTTGATCATCTGGGATTCCTGGTGCGGCAGGATTGGGTTTCATCGGAGGCCGAAGAAGCCATCATTCAGTGGGTCAGCCCATTTGTTGCCAAGACATGGATCAAACTTGGCCCTTATGTCGAGTACGAGGTTGCACAACGGCCCGAAGAGCCGGATTACTATATCGCAGCCTGCCACCTGGCCGAACGCTGCATTGCCTATCGCAAGGCACTTCTACGACACGACCCGACCATCACGTGGCGTCGTGATGCGCTCTAACCTACAGGCCCCAGCATGAGCTGGAGCTTTTACATTATGTCGATGTGATGAGATGGTACATAGATTTGCAAGAGATCTCTTCGGATTTTGCTTATTCGTTGGCTTCCTGCCAGATGCTAAGCCAATCTAAGCCGGCAATCGTCTCACCGGCCGAGACAGTCTCCACATAGAATCCGATCTCGACAGGCTGTTCGGGGAACCACTCGAAAGTTGTCACTACTTCGTCATTGACCCTGACCAACACATAACTGTTGATCATATCGATCTGTATCGTGTTCGTTGCGCCTTGGGGATGGATACGCGGGAACACCTGCCACGCCATGATGTTCCTGGTTTTCCCGTCGACCGATTGGAAAACGGTCAGATAGCCGTTGCCGTTGACGGCTGCGACACCGTAATGTCCTCTGGACAAATCGCCCCACCACAATCCGTAACCGGCATCGTCGGGGCCGCCGATCTGCCTGGCAGCAATCTCGATCGAGCAGGGTGGACGGGTCTGGTAAGGAGATAGCGCGAAAGCGTGTGTCTTACTGCCGGATAAGACGACCTGGTACACACCGTCGGCGATCTGTCCTTGATGCAGTGTCCAGCCCATATCCCGATCCAGATCGTCATGAACAACCAGCGTGCCAACATGTCGCGGGTTGCTGATGCCGCCCAGAGCCAGTGTCAGCAGGAGGAGTACTGCAATCACCGTGCCCAGTAGCGCCATCAACGATAATCGCCACAGCCGGGCGGGAATAGTTTGGGACTTTGTCATATCTACGAATGTACTCGTAAAAGTGAGAATGGGCCATATCAGAGGCGGACCGGCCCATGCAAAAGAGATTTACTTGCCAAAGTCGCCGCTCGACAGAACAATTTTCATGTAGGTTGCCGGAAGAGTGCTCATGAGCGCCCATTTTTACATAGAAACACATGTGAGCTTGAAGAGGTCCGTATGGAAGCGATTCGAGATGCCCCCAGATCACACAACGCCACACCGCTCATCAGAATACGATCACACCGTCAGGCAAACCATCCCTTTCTACGAGACCATGCACCTCGAGATCATCGACTTGGTCAAAGTGGTAAAGCCGCCCGCCACTTGTTGGCTCGATACCGACTGTGGGACCGGCTACCTGATCGAGCTGACACTGTCAATGTTCCCCGCCACCCGATTCGTTCTGGCCGATCCATCCGAGGCCATGTTGCAACAAGCCGGGGAACGATTATCGGAGATGATGAGTGGAGCGCGGGTTAGGCTTCTCCAACCAGTCGGGAGCCGGGGGTTCGCCGAGCGGCGGCCTGGGCGCTGGCGGCCATTCGAGGCAACGAGCCACCCGATCTCCACACCGCGCTGCAAGACCCCGCTCCCCAGGTGCAGTGAGTGGCGCTGTGGGGTCTGGCCATCATGGGCGAGACCGGCCCGATCCTCCTACAACAGGCAGAATGAGTAACCGCATTGAGCACCGAACAAATGGCGTGTATAATGTAGCCAAGTGGCAATATAGTTTTCCAGGAAGGCCGGAATGGCCGGACGAACCGAGGTAGACGGTGGAAGGCGAGTGTATCGCTACTCCTCGTCGGCAACAAGCGGGCAAGATGCTATCTCGTACGCCAAATTGATCGGTCTTGATGCGCGCAGCGAGCGGGCATTGGCTGACAAAGTCGAAGATGGGTTTGACTATCGCGCTTTTACCCAACTCCAGATGGCGATCAAGTTGCCCGTCAAGCAATTGGCCGATCTGATGTCCATTACCGACCGGACGTTGAGCAGGCGCAAATCAGAAGGACGGTTGCGCCCCGATGAATCAGAGCGGCTTCTCAGGTTAGCGCGTGTATTCGATCTGGCGCTGGGCTTATTTGGGGGAGATAAACAGGCGGCCCGGAACTGGTTGACCCGCCCGATCGATGCTCTGGGAGGTAGAGCCCCCATTGCGCTCTCGAAGACTGAAGTCGGCGCTAGAGAAGTTGAGAGTTTGATTCACCGGCTGGAGCATGGCATTTTCACGTGAGGGTTGAGGCGTGGAGAATCGTTAAGACGAAATATGCTATCGACCCGTTCAGCGGTAAGTCGGCCGGCGATTATGGCGGTCGATGGAACAGCCCAGGTACACGCATCGTCTATACTGCATCATCGGCATCCCTGGCACTGCTTGAAATCCTCGTTCACCTGGGCTCGTCGCGAACCTTGCCCTCGTACTCCCTCATCAAAGCCGTTTTTTCAGAAGATATCATCATGCATCTGGACAACTCATCGCTGCCTGACAACTGGCGAGACAGTCCACCTCCGTACGAAACACAGGCTATAGGTGATGAGTGGGCTGTCGGTGGGCACTCCGCAGTTTTGGCTGTCCCAAGTGTCGTCATTCCCCAAGAAACCAACTTCCTGATCAACCCGCTGCACCCAGACTTTTCGAAGATTACCATCTACAAGCCCATCGATTTTCCCATCGATGACAGACTGGCTTTCCGATCATAGTAAACGATTTCATAATCAAGGGGATCGCAGTGTTGCCCGTATACATTTTGAATTGACTTACCCAAAGCACCGATTATCAGTTTAGTTACGAATGCTTATCTGTAAAAATTATGGCTACGGTGTATATTCCTCCAATATCGTTTGCATCATGAGATCAGGCAGTGTCGCAGGATCATTTTTGTCAAACACTGCATCGCCTGGTATGTATCCCCAATATCTCATGTCGGCTGTGTATGGGTCTACAAAGAACAGATCAACTTTGTCAATAGCGGGATAGATGCAATCCGTCTCAACCATGATGTTCCAGGTTACAACGCCGGTTTGCTCCATAAATGATTCGAATTCCTCGTGCTGGTATTCGATCTGGGCCATGAACAACGTTCGGCCTCCCATGTGATAGTATATGAACCCATAATTTGCCAGGTTGATAACCTCTGCATATGAAGCTTCAATAGTTTCACGCACCTCAGGCCACGTGCAGGCATCGGTCGGCCTGGGGCCAAAGTCATACTCGCCGGGCGGTTTGTCCAAATAGCGAGGCGGGTTTTCTTCAACTGCCTTGGCCAACACTTCCGTCAATAAGCTCCAATCGGAGAAATCCGAATGATGTGGCAGAGACCTGGTCATGAAGCGCATTGCCAACCAACTGTTGTAGTCTCTATCAAGGACATTTGGCGCTATAGCATCATAAACCTGCCTGACACATGGTATATCATTGGATAGATTCAGTGCTATACGTGTTGCCAACAGAGCCGCAGAGAGTTGGTGTTCCTGAAACTCGGCGAAGTCATCGACATCCGGATCGATATCAGGGTGAATAAGCCATAACAATAACACCATATCTTCGCCGCCTGCATCATCATAGTGATGTTGAAATGCCGAGAATTCATAGTCTTCGGCCAGATATTTTCGGACCTCGATAAGCGTGCCTGTATTGGTGCAACCCATGGTATTCGAAAGTTGTGCCGCGTCCAACGTGGCTGTCGGCGGCAGGGTGGGTCTGGGTGTCAGGGTCAGAGCTGCAGTTGGAGTTCTCGATGGCGTAGCCGTCGGCGATGGTGAGGATGTCGCCGTGCTGCTGACTATGGGAGTTATGGTAGGTGAAGGTGCTATCATCGCGCATCCGGACGCAATAACAGCAAATATGATAAGGATGATGATTAGTGTTCTGGACATGCTCGCTGCTTTCCTTGGGGTATGGCAAATATGCCTGGCGTTCATGTCACCACACTATCATCTTGCTTGTTTCATATTACTCCAGAGATGTAACACAAGTGATACTTCATGTAACAAACTTAATACATGGCTGCTATCGCCCGTTAGCACGCTCCCCCAGATAGGCGGGGGCCAGGATGGCGAACAGTGTCCCGATGCGCTGATCGCGCATTCGGGTAGCGATGCGCGGATCGATATCCTCCAGCTCGTGCGAGGTCGTGATCACCGTTGGCAGGCGGGTGTTATAGCGATAGTTGAACAGTTGGTAGAGTTTCTCTTTTGCCCAGGGTGAAGCCAGCTCGGTGCCTAAATCATCCAGGATCAAGAGCGAGGCTGTTTTAACTTCGTTGAATCGCTTGTCGTAAGAGATCGTGCTGTTGGGCGCAAACGTGGCGCGCAGGTGATCGAGCAGATCGGGTACCGTGACAAACAGCGCCGCATCGCCCTCGGCTGCATAACAATTGGCGATGGCGGCTGCCAGGTGGGTTTTGCCGCACCCGAATGCCCCCATCAACACCAACCAGCCGTCAGGATTCCGGGCATAGCTCCGAGCCAGTTCAACTGCCCGCTTGAGGTTGTCGCGTTGGGGAGGCGGTAAGTTTTTACGCATCTCAAACGTATCGAACGTCATGTGGCTGTAGAGCCCCAGGCCATTCAGATCGCTCTGACCGGAGGCGATGCCGGAGCGGCGATAATCGGGAGCGGTAATCGGCACAATCTGGCAGATATCGGGGTCGGAAAGCCGAGAGCGCAGACGCAGCTCCAACTCATCGAGGTTGCGGTTGGTTGTCACGACCGTCGGCAGCTGCGCGACATAGCGATGGTTGAGGATCTGGTAGAGCTTCTCGATAGCCCAGGAGGTTGGGCTCTCGGTGCCCAGGTCATCCAGAATCAGCAGAGGCGTGTCGCGCACCTCGTCAAAAGAATCGTCGCCATCTTCCTCTTCTCTAGATCGATATGAAGCTCGCAGGTGGTCGAGCAGGTCGGGCACGGTGATAAAAATAGCCTTGTTGCCGGCTGCGATCTGAGCATTGGCGATGGCCGCCGCCAGGTGTGTCTTGCCGCAGCCGTAGCCCCCAACGATTAACAGCCAGCCCTGCGGATGATTGGCATAGGCTGCCGCGCGCTCGCAGACACGCCGCAAGTTGGTTCGATCTTTCTCCTGCAACCCGACGCCGTCCGGGTTAAAGGCATCGAAGGTCTTGTTGGCCAGATGCTCCAAACCACCCAGGCGGCGCAGAAAAGCCTGTCGGGCTTCTTCGACGCGCGTCCGACGGCACTCACAGTTGAAGGCTTTGCCAAAGTGGGGATGACCTTCAGGGACATCATAGCGAACGTATCCTACCCCACCGCAGATCGGGCAATCGGGATCTCCCGCGCCATAATGTTGGTTCGAATAGGTCATGGTTTAATATCCGTTTGGGGGCTTTTCCGGCACAGTCAGAAAACTGAATGGTTGCCCCGCCTCAGTACTCGATCTCATCTCGATATTTGCCGCTGATAAACCGCTGGCCATCCGAGGTGTGGTCGCGGTTATCCTGGCGCCCTTCGGTTTGCCATCGCTTGAGAATAGCGTCCATATACGACAGGTTGCGTTTATTGCGTGCCACCGCGATCCGGATCGCCTCTTCGATCCAGTCGGACGGGTAAGTGGCTTCGAAGTCCTGGAGGCGGTCGGCGATCAGCGGTGTCAGCGGCCCGATGTTTTGCTCGTACAGCGTGAAAATATTGGGCCGCTCCACACTCAGATCGAGCAGCGTGTCAGGTTCCGCATCGGGGCTCCATTTGCCCGCTTCGATGCCCTTCACAGCCGCCCGACCGCGTTCCGTGTTGACGAAGTACATCCTCCCGGTCTGCCCATCACGGCGGCTGACCTCGACCTGGAGCAGCGTCCCGCGCGCGACGGCTCGTTCCAGGCCCTCTTGCAATGCCTGGCGACGCTGCTCTTCGCGCCCCGCCAACCCGGCCATGAAGATCTGATCGCCGGCCAGCTCATCTTCCCAGACATACGTAACCTGACCCTCTTTTTGCTGCAAGCGCCAGAAGCAGTACAGAGTCACCTTCATCTCAGCCAGACTGTCGATCTGCGGCAGCAGCGCGCTGAAGAACAACCCTGGGATTTTGGTGAGCCGCCCCTTTTGCGGAAAGCCGCTAAAGCCCTTCATGGCGACCTTCCTTGAGGGCTGTGTGATCGAAGAGAGGGGATCGCTGTTGTCATCGGTTACTGTGCGTCGAAGTCAACGCTGACGCGCGCCGCGTTCTGGAACTGCGTCAGCTCAGGGATAAAGATCAGATCGACTACTCCCGTTGGGCCGTTGCGATGCTTGGCAATCTGGATCTCGGTCCGGTCGCCGTCGGGCGTATCGGGATTGTAATAGGCATCGCGGTAGATGAACATCACGACGTCAGCGTCCTGCTCGATGCTACCACTCTCGCGCAAGTCTGACAGCAGCGGGCGCTTATCGGTGCGCTGCTCGACGGCGCGTGACAACTGGGCTGCCGATATCAGCGGCACGTTCAGCTCACGCGCCAGTTGTTTGAGCGATCGGGAGATGTACGAGATCTCCTGGACGCGGTTCTCGGAGCGCAAGGGCGTGGTCATCAGCTGCAAGTAGTCGACGACAATCAGGGAGAGCCCATACTCCAGGTGTAGTCGTCGAGCCTTGCTGCGCAACTCCTGTGTGCTAAGGGCCGGTGTGTCGTCAAGGTGGATTGGCAGCCGGCTGATATCCTCGGTGGCCTGGACGAACTCCGCCCAATCTCTATCGTCCAGCTTGCCTTCGCGCAGCTTATGAGAAGGAATGTGGGTAATTCCGCTGATGAATCGCTGCACCAACTGCTCATTGCTCATTTCCAGGCTGAAGAGGGCTACCCGCTGGTTGAGCCGGGCAGCATTCATGACAATACTGTTGAGCATGCTCGATTTGCCCATGCCGGGCCGTGCAGCGATGATGACGAGGTCGGATTTCTGTAACCCACCCAGCAGGCGGTCCAAGTCGATGAAGCCGGAGGGGACACCCATCACCATTTCCTGGTGGCGAGCCAGGAAGCTGATGTGGTCGAAGTACTCACTGGCGGCGTTCTTGATCGGCACCAGGTCGTGTACCAGCCGGCGCTCGGTGACCTCGAACACAGCTTGCTCAGCACGGTTAATCACCTCGTCGATATCGGTCTCGTCCGAGTGAGCAACGCGGGCAACCTGCTGGGCGGCATCGATCAGCCGGCGGCGCAGCGCCATGCGCTCGACGATGCGTCCATACCCTTCGACGTTCAGAGACGAGGGCGTCTTGTTAATCAGGCTCAGGATGTAGGCCGCCCCACCGATTTCTGCCAGCTTCCCGATCTGCTCAAGCTCGCTGACGATGGTCAGATAGTCGAGGGGATCGCGGCGCTCGTGAAGGCTGAGCATGGCATCCCAGATCCAGGCGTGGCGGACGATGAAGAAGTCTTCAGCTTTCAGGAAGGGGAGGACTTCGAATAATGCCTCCGGGTTGACCAGGATCGCGCCGAGCACAGCTTCTTCAGCTTCGATGCTGTGCGGAGCAAGCTGATCGCTTCTCATGTCTTGTGCAGATTGAGCCATCATGATGAATCTATCCGGTTGCTTTGAAACGGAGAGGCGACCAGTTGGTCGCCCTGGCGAGGCGTGGCCTCGCCTTCTAGTCCGAGAGATGAATGAGCGGGGCTCAAAGCCCCGCCTGTAAAGTACTACAAAGATTGCCGGGAGAACAGCTACTATTTATCGTCGAGGTCGTCCAGGTCGAGGTTCTCAAGAAAATCCTTAAAAACGCCCAGATCTTCCCCTTCGCTCTCCGACGATGCTTCCCGCTCCGGCGCGGTAGAGGACTGATCGGAGACCTCGGCTTCGGGGCGAATGGCTGCTTTATCCATCACCGCCTCGGCCACATAGATCGGCACCTTCATCCTGACCGCCAATGCAATAGCGTCGCTGGGGCGGGAGTCGATTTCTAATTCGCGGCCATTGGCTTTGACCAGCAGACGAGCGAAAAAGGTATCGTTTCGCAGATCGTTGACGAAGATGTGCTCCAGCTCGCCGCCCAATGCTTTGATCACCGACTTGAGCAAGTCATGGGTCAGTGGACGGGTCACTTCGACGCCTTGCAGCTCGACCCGGATCGCTTCGGCTTCGAAAGGTCCTATCCAGATCGGTAAATAACGTTCGGTTTCGTGATCCCTCAAGACGACAACCCGGTCCTGAGACATCAGGCTTACCCGAATACTGTCAATCTCAACCCTGATCATAAGTCCCCCAGCCATACTCCCCCCGGGGAAGCTGGCATAATATACTGTGCACAGTATAGGAATTATACCATACCAGTGGATCTGTCTTGCAAGGCTCCCGTTTGACGTGATTGACGTGATTATAGCACAGCTTTGTGCGGGGAAATAGAGGATAGGGATTGGAGAACAGGGAATGGCGAAGGAACTGGAGGCGCCACGCGGTTGTAGATGTCACGCACTGCATTACTGGTAACTATTCAGCCGGCATACCATCCTTTTCGCTGTAGCTACTGTCATTCCCGCGAAAGCGGGAATCCACTTGACGCGCTTATGGATTCCCGTTTTCACGGGAATGACACGCAGCTCGCGAGGCTGAAAGCGGATCAACAAGCAATATCAGGCTCTTAAGTTGGCACTTATGAAGGCGAGACGACAGTAACCAACCGACATTTGATACGTCGAACAGCGCAAAACGCCGACTATAGAACTCATCACCCCTCACTCATCACTCAAAACTACCAAGCAGACAGCACCCATAGCTGAATAGTTACCATTGCCATTGATTTGCCTGCACATGCCACAATAGCGGGTATAATCAGCGGATGCTACAGAGAATCGAGAAGGGGTGAACCAGATGGCTAAAGTCTACTATGGCATCACCGATGAGCTTCAGGCTTTTATCGCCGGACAACATGTGTTTTTCGTTGGGAGCGCGCCTCTGAGCTGCGAGGGTCACGTCAACCTCTCGCCGAAGGGTCTGGACAGCTTTCGCATTCTGTCTCCTCACCGCGTGGCCTACATCGACATGGCCGGCAGCGGCAACGAGACATCAGCCCACCTGCTCGAAAACGGGCGGATCACCTTCATGTTTTGCGCCTTCGACGGCCCGCCGAACATCCTGCGACTTTTTGGGACAGGCCATGCCATCCTGCCAGATCAGCCGGAATGGAGTGACCTGGCCCTACACTTTACGATGCGTTTGGGGGTTCGCCAGATCATCGTGGCCGATATCACGCGCGTGCAGACCTCATGCGGCTACGGTGTTCCGCTGTACGAATATGCCGGTGAGCGCGATCATCTTATCAGGTGGGCCGAGAAGAAAGGTCAGGCGGGCCTCGACGAATACCAACAGGACCACAACCTGGTCAGCATCGACGGTCTCCCAACGGCGCTTGGAACGCGGAAATATCAGTAGGAGCCTTCACCACACCAACGACTGCCGGCAAGTGATGCTCCATCCATAGTGGAGCTGTTACATTTTATCGAAAAAACGGAGAGAAGTATGTTCGATCGAGAGATCATCATGGAAAAGGACAAAAAGATTGCGCTTGTCGCCCACGATAACAAGAAACGCGATCTGGTCGAATGGGCTAAATTCAACCGCGATCTTCTGGCCCATCACACCATCTACGCAACTGGCACCACCGGCGCTATTCTTGGGCGTGAATTGGGTATTGACATCAACATCTTACAAAGCGGTCCCTTGGGCGGCGATCAGCAGGTCGGGGCTAAAATTGTCAGTAATGAAATCGACTTCCTGATTTTCTTCTGGGATCCCCTGGAGCCGATGCCCCACGACCCGGATGTCAAGGCTCTGCTGCGAATGGCAGTCGTGTGGAACATCCCGATGGCCTGTAACCGTACATCAGCAGATTTCATGATATCATCATCACTCATGGACGAAGAGTACGTGCGCCGCGTGCCCGATTATGGCGCCTACAGTGCGCGAAAGCTCAAGTGATCGGAATAGTGAATGAAAGTCACTGCTGGAGATATAGCTTTTCAGATAATGCGCTGAACAAAGTCACGTTTCTTGTAAGCCCAACGCTGTCCGGAACGTTTTCTGAAAAGCTATAGTCATGATGAGCCGGCCACAAGGCACCCGCCCCTATTTCCCAGCAGGCTATATCGAGAAGCTCAAAGATCTACTGCACTGGAGTTACGTTAATCAGCGACTGACTACAGCCAGGAACTATTGGGTTTGCCCGGTGCATCCTCACGGCAAATTGCACGCTGTCCCAGTTTGGGCGTTCTAGATCGACGGCTGCCGATGGCATCTTCCAGGTTTCTCCGCAAACTATTCTGGTGTGTACAAAGTTTGTGGATGACCCAACCCGATTTGTACTTGAGGCTGGATGAGGGATAGCCGCTTCATAATCAAAACCATCGATATTGCTAACGCAGTGTCTTGTTTAGAATGTAAAAGACTTCGAGAGTCTGTAAGTTCCGATAAGTGACTCCATATTGCAGATTCTCGTCGGTGATGTAGATCGATCCGATTGTGTTGCCGGGCGGTATGCTCAAGTGATACATGTCCGGCCCCAGCCCTCCGTTGGGCAAAGTAGAAGTCGTGGCATATAAATCCCAAACCGGCACATTGAACTCATTGCCTACCGTCCAGATGTGCTGGTTGAACACCTGATGTCCTTCGCAGCCCGGAAGTGTCGTCAATACCGGTATGATCCCTTGATCAACCGTGTATTGGACGATTTGTCGCAGGTTGTTGAGGTAGTTGGTTTGCCAATTGGCGTTCCAGAGCTTAGTCCTCACCATGATAATGGAAATGCTTGGACGATGGATACGGTATTCGCAAGCGAGTGGGGTCTCGTTATGGTGACAGACATTGCTATTGCTCCAGATCGGGTTCAAGATTGCCTCGATCATGAAGTCACCCATTGCTGCATACCCCATGCGGCGATAGGAGCCGGAGTACCTGGTGATCATTTTTTGAAGATACCCATAATCACCCAGGTCATAATCGCCAACATCAAAGGCCACAAGATAGTATCCGTTGTATGTTTCACTATCGCCAACCTTTGAAAAGCGATTGCTGTAATTACCCAAAGAGCGCCCACGGTTATAAATCTTCTGCAAATGGGGCCCGACGTTGCTCAAATGGACCGTAACCGGCCCAACCGGTTGGGAGGTAGGGGTGGGCGGGTTTGGCAAGCTGTCTATCGTTGAATCAGAGATAGGAAGCCCAGAAATATCTCCACTGATCTCCAGAATCCGGCAGGCAATCCAGCCAGAAACATTCTTGTAATGGATTAACAACCATTGGTCGTCGGCGCTGCGAGCCGTAGGTATTAGCACGGTTTTGGACGGAACAGTACCAACAACAGCATAGGTGGTACCAGGCCCGCCCCGCATCCGGCTGTTGTATAGCGTTCTGGCGGTCACTATGCTGTCATTGATGGTTTCATCAGATACAGGCAAAGCGTGCAGATTGCCTGTAATGTGCGTCAAGCTCCCATCCAACCAGCCACGTTGTTGATACTCGACCAATATCCAACGGGTGTTAGTGCTGCGAGCAAACACTGGCACAGTTGTGTTGAAGGGTACCGTGCCAATGACTGCAAAGCTATCGCCCGGCCCGGCCCGCAAGTTGAGATTGTAGCTGGTGGTGGCTGTTACGTTATTCTGTGTGTTCGGAGAGTGTGCGGAGGCCAGAATAGATAGAAAAACAACAAACACAACGATCAGGTATTTGCGCATGTTATGTTGCCCCAGATGCTAAAAAGCAAACCGAACCCTGGGTTAGTAGTATATACCTACAATCAAGACCTTCGCTAATGACATCATTGGCGAAGGTCTTGATGCATAAAACTGAATATTTTGACTTTTCGTAACGTATCTTTACCCAGAAACAGCCCAGAGGGAACGATAATAGTAATTGTCGACCTTTCGAGGTGTATATCCTCGAAGGGTATCGGGACGCCGGCATTTACCGTGTGGCTTCTTTAATCATAAATGTAGAAAGGGGATAAAGTCGTGATCAAGAAACGCTATATATCGGATGGTAAGGTCTGCGAAGTAACCTTTGTGCTATCCTCGGAACTTCAGGCAGGCTCGGCTGTCCTGGTAGGTGACTTCAACAACTGGGACAAAGATGCCCAACCTATGAAGCAGGCTAAGGACGGCGCCTGGAAAGCCAAGGTCAAGTTAGATGCCGGGCGCGAATACCAGTACCGTTATTTCGTCAATGGTAGTGAGTGGCAAAACGATATGTTGGCAGACGGATATGTTGTTCATCCCTATGGAGGAGAGAACTCTGTGGTAATAACTTAATATGTCGCGACAGACCCATTTGAACATGGGGCAACGGTGACACATGATACGCGACAAAATAGCCACAAGCAAAACGGAGCGTTACTTTTTTTACGTTTTACTCATCATTTCATTTCGCGCTACGATCAGGCTAACGTTGCTCCCACCGTGTATTTTTAACGTTTCCATAGTTTCTACAGGTGCAGATTGATGAGCGATGATACTTCTTCGCAGGGGCGTGTATTGGTTATTGATGATGAACCCAGTATGCAAACCCTGGTAGGCATGTTATTGGACCGTGTTGGCATCCCAGTCACAAGTATAGGAACAGCCATCGATGGCTTACGGCTGCTGGAGACAGAGGATTTCGATCTGTTAATCCTCGATCTGATGCTGCCGGATATCGATGGGCTTGAGCTGCTGGAGAAGCTGAGGCAGGATAGCCGGTTTGACAAACTGTCTGTGCTGATCCTATCGGCCCGGTCTGACCCGGAGGCGATCGGGAAAGCTATGAGGCTGGGCGCCGATGGCTACCTGACCAAACCCTATGTCTCACTCAGCTTGACCCAGCGGGTCACGGCTTTGTTGGCTCACAAACATGGCCGGACTGTGCGTTCCGAACTATACTAACATCACGGCAACACAACATACTTTCGTGTTGACCTTGTTCCTGTGATCTGTATGGGAGGAAGGTCAACATTCTTTGCTTTGGCACCCTTTTAGAGAAAATCATATGCAATATGGCATCTACCTACCCAATTTTGGGCCCTATGGGGATGCTCGTGTCCTGGCAAGTCTGGCTCAGGATGCAGAGCATTCAGGCTGGGACGGCTTTTTCCTTTGGGATCACATTGCAGGCTGGTCTCTTCCTTTCGTCGATGTCTGGGTAGCATTGGCAGCCACTGCCCTGAGTACCAAGCGTATCCGCATCGGCACAACAGTTACGCCACTTCCGCGTCGACGTCCCTGGAAGGTGGCTCGTGAGACGGTATCACTCGATCATCTCTCTGGAGGTCGATTGATACTCAGCGTAGGGATTGGACTTGGAGAGGCTGAATGGGACAACCTCGGTGAAGAAACTGACAGCAAGAAACGCGGGGCAATGCTAGACGAGGCGCTTGATGTCCTGGTGGGCTTGTGGAGCGGCGAACCGTTCAGCTATGAAGGCCACTACTACAATGTCAAGGATGCCTGTTTCCAGCCCAAACCGATGCAACAACCGCGCATCCCCATCTGGGTGGGTGGATTCTGGCCGAAGAAGGCTCCACTTCGCCGGGCGGCAAAGTGGGATGGGATGTTCACATTGTTTCAAGAAGCAGAGAGCGAAGACCAGGAGCTTGTTCAGCTTAAGGAAGCAGTGAGTTATGCGTCGGCACGCCGCAAAAGTGATCAACCTCTGGACGTCATCGGCATGGGAGCCACACCCGGCGATAACCTCGCGCAGGCTGCCGACATGGTCAAGAAGCGCACCGATCTCGGTGCGACCTGGTGGCTGGAACTCATTGCACCCGTTATCTTTGGCAAGGGTTTCATGGATGAATGGCCTGTCGATGCCATGCGCGAGCGGATTCGCCAGGGGCCGCCGCGCGGCTGATGGCATCCCATAGTATGCCCGACGGAATTGGAACAATAACCAAGTTTTTGCTTTGCATATGAGGTCAGACTCTCGTCCGGTCGCTCATTTCACATCACTGTAGGTCCAGTACCGGTTGACAAAAAAATTCCAGAACAGCACAATAACTACGGCAATGGCCCAGGCAGAGCTTCTTCCCATGCTAATCATTGCCTGCTCTCCCAATTGAGGCAAGATAACGTGCTCCAGATTCCCAAGGGGCGTGCTCAGAAGCTCCAGGATCGGGACACGGATCAGCAGCCCGGCCACGTTCACCGCTGCAAAGGTCGCAAACTGTGAGATGAGCGGCTTAGAGCGCGAGTCCGGGTATGTCCAATAACGGTTCCAGATGAAGTTGCTGATGATCGCCAATATGAAAGCGATCCCACCGGTGATACCTGCCTCGCTGAGAGAGAGTCCCAGCGGCAATGCGACACGGGTTGCTTCGAACCAGTTCAGCGCGTCCAACCCGCGGAATGTTCCAAAGTCGATGACGGCGCCGATGGTTCCCACAACCAGAAACTTCCAGAATCGCTCGAATTCTTTGTGAGTAGTAAAGGCTCTCATGCGGTCGATTAACCCGCCAAGCTGGAGTGGTTTGGATGTCGATGTGAGGGTGTCAATTACCTTGCTCAAGTATTTAATCTCCCGTTTCGTCGATGATGTTAACAGTGTTCCAGAATTTTTCCGGCGCGCTATGTAAAAGGCGCCATTTACAGCCTCATGCTTCGGTAATCGCTGCCCGTCATCCGTCGCTCATCCATCAGCAGGATACTCAGCGCACCGAGCAGCGCGCCCAGGTGCAGATGAATGTTAGCCGCGTACAGGTTATCGACCAGGTGATGGACGCTCAAGTGAGTCCATGTTCCCATTAAGCCAATCGCCAGGCAGCGCTTCCAGGTGTCTGATAGGCGGGTTGCCCGCCAGGTGTGCCAAAAGACGCACCCCCACAATGCCAGGTAAGCCGCCAGGCCAATGATGCCCGTCTCGGCCAGGAAGTTCAGGTAGATATTATGCGCATGACCCAGGGGATGATGCCAGTTCATCAGAGCATAGCCCGGATAAACCGGCTCGTAGTTACCGATACCGACGCCAAACCAAAAGTGGTAGCGGGCCATCTCCTCCGCGGCCTGCCAGTGGGCCAGGCGTTCGAGGACGGCATAGTTGGCTTCACTGATGTGCACGCCACGCGCGTCGAGTACCTGTGTGAACTCGGTAAAATCGGTCAGGCGGCCGGTGATGGAGGCCGGCAGCAGGCCAAAGCGCAGCGCGAGCACCCCCAACACCAACCCGCCGATGACCAACACCGCGCCCATCCAGGCTTTTCGCGGCCAGGCGAAGACAATCACCAAAGCTGCTGCTCCAAACCCCAGCCAGGCCCCACGTGACCACGACATGATCAGTGCGGCGAACAGCAGGCCGGACAGCGCGCCGAAGCCCAGCAGTAGCGCGAGGCGTTTGCTTAACCCGGCCTTGAGCAGCTCGCCCCATTTATCCCATCGATGTGCCTGCCCGAATTTGATTACAGGCTCGAACCACACTGCCAGGGCACCCAATGTCAGGCCGATGCTGACAGGCAGTATCAAGCCCAAGAAACCGGCGTAGGGGTTGGGCTGCTCAAAGGTGCCATAAGCACGGTAGAAGTGCCCCAAAATAAGAAAGTGATCCGGTCCGTCACCCCGCCCGAACTGCCACACGCCGATCACCGCTTCCAGCGCGGCGGCTGCCAACACAAAACCAACAATCAGCGGCCACTTTTTTCGCCCTGCCTGGTCGATGACCAGCCACATGACGATCAGAATCTGTGCCCATTTGATGATCTCTTGCAATGCATAGCCTATCGACAGTGCCCCCGGCAAACTCAGACCGGCCGCACCGATGAAGATCAGCAGCGGGACGTTCAGGGCGGTCGATGGGAGCACCAGCCGTCGATGGCGGACAGCGTGCATGAACCATGAGCCCAGTGTCACGATCAGCGCAATCTGGCCGATATCGAGCGGCATTTCCGGCACAAAATAATCGGTCAGGGGTTTGAAAGTGGCGAAGAACAGGGTCACGCCTAACCCGGCCAGCGGCTCAATCAAAGCCAGCACGGTCAGCACGATCACCACCAGGCTAGTCCCTGCTATCGGCAGCGGCAGCCGGGCCATCAGCAGCCCGGTCAGCAAGGCGACAGCAACAACCAGAGCCATTGGATACTTGATAGCCGGCAGTTGATATCTATCAATCAGGTTGCGCATCGTGTTTACTTTCTCTCGCCCATCGCCGCTCACCCGCTGCTCTTTTTGAAATATTCGATGGTTCGCGTGAGCCCCTCGCGGATATCGACCCTGGGCTCCCAGCCCAGTATCCGGCGGGCCTTGCCGATATCCGGGCGGCGGGTCTGTGGATCGCCCTCAATGCGCTTGTCCTCGAAGATGACACCACCAGGGTTGCCGGTCAGCTCGTTAATCAGGTTGGCGAATTCGAGGATGGTCATCTCGTGCGGGTTGCCGATGTTGACCGGCGTGCTCTCGTCAGACATGAGCAGGCGGTATAACCCATCGACCTGATCAGCGACATAGCAGAAGCTGCGGGTCTGGCTGCCGTCGCCGTAGACGGTCAGCGGCTCGCCCCTCAGCGCCTGCCCGACGAAATTGGGCACCACCCTCCCATCGTCCAGCCTCATGCGGGGGCCAAACGTGTTAAAAATACGAACAATGCGAGTCTGGACACCGTGATAATGATGGTAGGCCATGACAATCGCCTCGGCGAATCGCTTCGCTTCATCGTAGCAGCCGCGTGGCCCGACCGGGTTGACGTTGCCCCAATAGTCCTCAGTCTGGGGATGGACGAGCGGGTCGCCATAAACCTCGGAAGTCGAGGCCAGCAGCAGCCGGGCATTCTGAGCCATCGCCAGGCCAAGTACGTTGTGGGTACCCAGCGATCCCACCTTGAGCGTCTGGATCGGATAATTGAGGTAATCGATAGGGCTGGCGGGCGAGGCAAAATGCAAGATAGCATCCAACTTTCCCTCGACGTAGAGATAGTTGGTGACATCGTGCTTGATGAAGAGAAAATGCTCATTGCCGATCAGGTGAGCGATGTTGCGAGTGCTGCCGGTGATCAAATTATCCATAGCGATAACGTTGTGTCCCTCGGCCAGGAGCTTATCGCAGAGGTGAGAGCCGATGAAACCGGCGCCGCCGGTGACCAATATGCGCACAGGGCTTACTCCAGTGAAAGGATAGTCAAGCGTGCGCTATTGTAGCCGATGGGGGAAAGAGTGCGCTACAGAAAAGTGATCGGTATCATCGCGAAACACTTAGACAGTGGGGCGCTAAAGTGCATTTCTACTATGGGATTATTTAGAGCGTGTTTTAGAAGTTTGATGTTGCGGTCATAGCAGAGTTTTGAGTGATGAGTGATGAGTCGGGCGAAAAGACACCTGCGACATCGATCACCTCATTCAGCCGGTCATTCCCGCCTACACAGGAATGACATTCCAAACCACCATCGGGCATGAATACAAGGATACTATTTCTGTCTTTGTCAAGACCTACCCGGACTTCTAAAACATGCTCTTACGCCCAACTGTACTATGTCTCTGTCGATTCTAGAAGCTCACGTACCTTAGCTTCTAGAATTTGCGCGTCGATAGGCTTGGTCACAAAGTCATTTGCTCCGGCGGCAAAGGTCTTCCCGACGATCTCTGTATCGGTGTATGCTGAGAGGAAAAGGATCGGTGTATGCTCATGCTGGGGAAGATCACGAATTCGCTGGCATAGTTCAATGCCGTTGATCTCCGGCATCATTATGTCGAGGATAAACAGGTCCGGAACCGAATCTTCCAATATTTGAAGCGCGCTTGCGCCATCCCGAGCTTTGAATACACGATATCCTCGAAACTCGAACATAGTGCTGTAAAGGGCCAGAATCTCCGGACTGTCATCAACGATCATGATGCTTTTGGTCATCGCCTATATAACCTTTTAGAAATGGGTACCGTTTCTTAGGCACAGGATGATAGGCATTTGGGCTGCCCGCGAACAGTGCCCTTTGATCTCATTCACCCCCGACCTAACTTACGAATAACCTGGGGGGTAATTCAATGCCATACTCAGAGAAACGCTCTGTAAACTTGGGGCGCAAACCGTTTGCCATGAGTTGCCCTCCCCCTTCGTGGCTGGGTTGGTAGCCAGGTTTGCCCGTTGTTGTATAGGTGAATATGTTCTGCAAAATGACGTTCTCACCCTCCATGCCCTGCACTTCGGTGATCTGGGTGATTTTGCGGGTACCATCTTTCAGGCGTGCCTGCTGAACAATGAGATGAACCGCGCTGGCAATCTGTGAGCGAACAACCAGTACCGGCAAATCCATCCCGGCCATCAATGACAGGGTTTCCAGGCGAGAAACAGCATCGCGAGGGCTGTTGGCATGGACGGTGGTCAATGAGCCATCGTGTCCGGTATTCATAGCTTGTAGCATGTCCAGTGCTGCCCCATCGCGAATTTCACCAACGACGATGCGATCCGGCCTCATGCGGAGTGAGCCTTT
This sequence comes from Anaerolineae bacterium, assembly GCA_016928235.1. Classification (GTDB taxonomy): domain Bacteria; phylum Chloroflexota; class Anaerolineae; order Aggregatilineales; family UBA3940; genus JAFGMS01. The sequence continues at coordinate 29,679 of JAFGLD010000266.1, forward strand.
GACCAGATCTCGTATCCTAAGCTGGCCTTCATCACTGCCGGGAATAGGCGGCGCTGTTTCCAACCTCACGACGTGACGCTGGCTGAGCTGTAGCTCAGCGGAATCCTCGATGGTGAGAGTGCGCTCATCTTCCGGAATAAAACTGCTGATGACGTTGAGCAAGGTTGTCTTGCCGGAGCCTGTACCACCTGCCACAACGATATTTAGGCGAGCGATGACACACGCGCGCAAGAACTGGGCAACATCTTCTGTGAGAGAGCCAAACTTAACTAAGTCTTCCCATGTCAACGCTTTTTCCGGAAACTTGCGAATGGTAATCGTTGTCCCCTGAAGCGCGGCAGGTGGCATGATCAGATGGACGCGGCTGCCATCGGGCAGGCGGGCGTCGACCATGGGATTGCAGCGATTGAATTCCCGTTGTAATGGGCGCACGATGCGCTGCGCTGTCCACTGAACATGTTCTTCATCGTCAAAGACGAATTCGGTTTCATCCATCTTGCCCTTGCACTCAGCGAAAATCACCTCAGGGCCGTTGACCATGATTTCTGAGTAGGATCTATCATCGACGAGCGACTGGATGGCGCCGAAGCCAAGCAAGTCGTTGATCAAGCCTTCTTCGATCTCCTGTTGCTCGGCCTGAGTGAGCTGAATATTGTTGTGTTGCAGGAGTGTTTGCAGCCGAAAGATGATCGTCTTTCGATGCTCCAGGTCTGCTGTGGTAGCCAGATCGAATTCGCTGGGAGTTGCCAGAAGCTTCGGCCGCAACCACCTGCGCAAGCCTGCTATTTTGGGTTCGGTGTGTCGTTTTGGTGGGGGAATGTATTCTTCGGTGTTTTGAATACTGTTGGATTTAACCATAGATTGAGTGTCCAGGTGGAACAGTTCTTTTGGATTTCCAAACTATTGTTAATACTGTAGCACTGTTTGTCCCATTGTCAACCTGACCATCCAATGTTCAACTGGCCTGTTTCCATCGATCTATCACACAAAAAACTCCAACAGTACCAGAGATCTGTAGACTGCACACTTGTTTGTTTATCCTCTTTCTTATTTATGTCATATATTGTCATAAATACATGGTATTGTTAGATCACATTGGAGGAACCCATGTCCAACACAGCCACCCGGCTGATCACCCTGATCATGCTCTTGCAGCGGCAGCCCAACCAGAAAGCCGCCGGTCTGGCCGATGAGCTGGGTGTCTCAATCCGCACCTTGCATCGCTACTTCGAGATGCTGGATGAGATGGGCATCCCCATCTACGCTGAACGTGGGCCCTATGGGGGTTTCTCGCTGGTGCGCGGCTACAGAATGGCACCGCTGGTACTCTCAGCGGAAGAGGCGGTAGCTGTTGCTCTGGGCACCGGGATGGTCGATGAGCTATGGGGTCAGCTGTATCGAGAAGCTGCCTGTGGCGCGCTGGCCAAGCTTGAGAACCTGCTGCCCGATGAGCAGCGCCGGGAAGTCGCCTGGGCCCGTCGCTCGTTGATCGCCACCGGGATGCACCACGGCGATCTGGCTGCCCTGGCTCCCATGCTCGAAAAGCTACGCCGGGCTGTACGCGAGCATCGACGGGTGGAGCTGACGTATCGAGGCAGCAACAGCCCACACCCATCACGGCGCGAGGTCGATATCTACGCTCTGGTGCATCGATGGGGTTGGTGGTACGCCATCGGCTACTGCCGGCTGCGCCAGGCGATGCGTACATTCCGCGTCGACCGCATGGAAGCAGCATCTCTGACCGAGCAGGTCTTCCAGGTGCCGATCGATTTCGATATCCAGAGCTATCTGGCTACGGAGTTCAAAGCCCAGCCCAATATACAGGTACGGATGCAGTTTGCTCCGCAAGGCGCTCATATCGCCAAACACAGCCAAGCAGCCTGGGAGGCGCTCGAAGAATATCCCGATGGCTCCGTTGTAGTGACGCTGACTACCCCCGATCTGTATTGGGCAGCCAGCAGCGCCCTGGCCTATGGCCCCTGGGTGACAGTGTTGGAGCCTGAAGCACTGCGGTGCATAGTGGCCGAATGGGCCCAGGCCATCGCCGGGCAGTACACCGACGAAAACAATTAAACAATTGCATTTCCTGAATGGAGGGTAGAGGTACAACCGATGGGAAACAATTTCCACCGGCGTATGCATAACTGTATACTGTTCACGGATAATCAAAAACTTCGATCCCCAGAAAGGAAATTTAGAAATGCGTAAGACCGTCGTGATTGTATTGGCTGTAATTCTCGTTTTGATTGTTGTAGGCGGGCTGGCGTTCTGGTATATGACCGGGCAACCATTCTATACACCCGGCATGGTGCGCGAGCAGAAGAACCTACGCGCTCCGCTGACCCCTCCCGAACAATTGGGAGATGCCGACTATTGGCAGGTGGAGCCGGATATCCAGCTCTATCACTTTGCCGAAGGCGATGGGCGCAATGTACTGGTTGTCCATGGGGGGCCGGGTGTGCCTTTCCGCCAGCCGCTAACCGGGTTGGAGCCACTCGTGGATACTTATCGCTTCCACTACTACGATCAGCGTGGCAGCGGCCAATCAACCCGCCCCTTTGACACATTCGACTCGCCCAACACCTATCAGAACATGACCAGGCTCGAACAAACGCTTGGTCTCGGCGCGCAGATCGCCGATATCGAGCGCATCCGCCAGATACTGGGCGACGAGAAGCTGATCCTGGTCGGCCACTCGTGGGGCGGTTTCCTGGCCTCGCTGTACGCCGCCGAGTTCCCTGAGCACGTCGAGGCGCTCGTCCTGATCTCGCCGGCGACCACGCTGGTCATGCCGATGGACGAACCCGATCTCTTCGATGGCGTGCGGGAGCGTCTGCCAGTCGGCAAGCAGGCAGAATACGATATCTTCATGAAAGACTATCTGGATTTCAACAAGATCTTCACGCTCTCGGAAGCTGACCTGGTGGCGATGGGCGATCAGTTTAGTGAGTACTATGTCGAGGCAGTGGACAAGCCGGTACCGGAGCCGGGTGAGTTGGGTGGCTGGATGGTCTGGGCGATGTATGTCAGCATGGGCCAACGCCACGATTATCGCCCGGCGCTCAAGTCGGTGACTGCGCCGTCGCTGGTGATTTACGGCTCCGATGACCTGCAATCAGAAGCTGCTACTCGCCAATATACCGATAGCCTTCCCAATGCCCAGTTGGTCACCATCAACGATGCCAGTCACTTCGCCTTCGAAGAACAGCCAGCTCTGTTTGCCGAGGCTGTGACGGCGTTCCTGATGAGTCTTCAAGACCAAGACCGGTAATCAGCAGGCCACCAAAACTCATCAGGCCCAACAAAGCCATCGAATACAGAATACAAAAGGATAATCGACATGGAAACGCTCGATCTCAAGAAGACTTACAAACATCTCTACATGCCATCGGCCAAGAAGGTCGAGCTGGTGGATGTGCCCGCCCTCAACTTCGTGATGCTCGACGGGGCCATCGAGCCGGGGCAGGCTCCGGGCACTTCGCCGCTCTTCGAGGAAAACATGCAGGCTCTCTATGGGGCGGCCTACACCCTCAAGTTCATGGTCAAGCAGCGCAAAGACAACCCGGTTGATTACCCTGTGATGGCAATGGAAGGCTTGTGGTGGGTCGAGGACGGCTGCTTCGATATCACCGTTAAAGACAACTGGTTCTACACTGTGATGATCTTGCAGCCTGACCTGGTCACCCAGGATGTCTTCGATGATGCACTACAGCAGTTACGCAAGAAGAAGGGCAGCCTACCCGCCTTCGATCGCCTGCGCCTGGAAACCTGGGAAGAGGGTCGATGTGTCCAGATCATGCACGTCGGCCCCTACGCCACCGAGCCGGCCACCATCGAGAAGATGCGGGCCTTCATAGGCGAGAACGGTCTGCAAGACGGGGTTGGCTTGGGCGGCAAACATCACGAAATTTACCTGGGCGATCCTCGCCGCGCAGCACCCGATAAGCTCAAGACGGTCCTGCGGCATCCAGTCAAATGGGGGGATAGGGGATAGGGTTCAGGGGGTGGGGAAAAGCCCAACCTTTCCTGGTCGTGGTGGTTACAGCGGAAATGCGACAAGGAAACTTTCTCAGAGATAAGTGATGGAGGCAGACAAATAAGCCAGAGAAAGGAGATAGCACGATGTCAATAGGTAACATCTTGACGTGGCTCTTCGCTCATGATATCGATGGAACACAACCACATATCGTTGATTTGGAGCAGCCCATACAGATTATCGGCATGACCGTAGACACAGGCATGAAGAATGTCTATCGTGATGTACCATCGCTTGGAAAGCAATTCCGGAAATATAAGCAGGTCACCGAAATCCCCAACAAGAAGCAACCCTGGGCCTTTGCCGCAGTGAGCAAAGGTTATGACAGGGAAAAGGGTACCTTTTCGTATACTATGGGGGATGTGGTGACAAGTCTGGAGGAGATACCTGCAGGGTTGATGTCCCTGGAGATCCCTGCGATCAAATATGCTGTCTTTCCTGTAAGGCCAAAAAACAGATTCGGCTGGCCTATCGCCATTGGAAACACGAAAAGATATGCCTATGATATCTGGCTCCCTAATTCTGGCTACGAACCTGCGGGTGTGGTCGACGATTTTGAGTATCACGATGAGCGCAGTGTCAGAAAAGGTAATCCGGAAATTGATTTGTACGTAGCAATTAGAGAGAAACATTAGGCCCAGCTTGATTCGTGAGGAGTGCCTATCATGTCTGTACTTACCCAGCTTGCCTCTGCTCTAAATCGCCGTGACGATGCGCCTAACCATGAGCTTGCTCGGCGCCTGGCCGAGACCCGCAACGCAACTGACATCGCCGAGGTTGTGAGCAACCTTTGTAACAGCGATCCTGCTATTCAGAGCGACTGCATCAAAGTGCTCTACGAGATGGGCTATCTGGCCCCTGATCTCATCGCACCTTTTGCCATCGATTTCCTTCGGCTACTGCGCAGCAAGAACAATCGCCTGGTGTGGGGTGGCATGATCGCCCTTTCAACCGTGGCCGCACTATGTGCCGACGAGCTTTACCCCCATGTGGCTGATATCCAAAAAGCGATGGGTAGAGGCTCCGTGATTACCATCGATGCTGGTGTGATGACCCTATCCGGGATCGCTGCTGCTAATCCGGAATACAACCGCGCCATTTTTCCCTACCTGCTCGACCACCTGCGTAGCTGCCGCCCCAAGGATGTTCCCCAGCGTGCCGAGAAGGTGTTGGCGGCAGTGACTGCCGCCAACAAGGCCGATTTTGTCACAATCATCGAGAACCGCCTGAGCAATGCCACTGATTCGCAGCTGGCTCGCCTCAGACGTGTCATCAAGAAAGCACACGAGAAATAAAGGAGAAATCCAATGCCCCGGCCTACGAACAAGCCGCAATTATTGGAAGAAAGCCAGAAGGAGTTTGAAGCTCTGGAAAAATTTCTATTGCCTCTAACGCCCGATCAGTTCATCCAACCTGGCACATTGGGAGAATGGTCGGTCAAAGATGTGTTGGCCCACCTGTACGAGTGGCAGCAGATGTTCTTCCGCTGGTACGAAGCCGGGCTGCGCGGCGAGACCCCCGCTGTTCCCGCCGAAGGGTACAAGTGGAATCAACTCCCGGCGCTTAACCAGGCCATCTACGAGCGATACCGCGATCATGCGCTGGACGATGTCCTGAACAGCCTGCGAGCTTCACATCAGAAGACAGTTGCCCTGATCGATGTGCTATCTGAGAACGATCTGTTCGCGTCGGGACTGTACCCCTGGATGAAACAGAACTACCTGGCTGCCTACCTGACGGCCAACACCGGCAGCCACTATCGATGGGCGCGCACCGAGATGCGCAAGGGGTTACGTAAGAAGTAAGCGAGCAGGAATGTCATTCGTGGCTTGTGTCCTTTGACCGATGATTGATATGGGTGTATGCCGGGAGACATCCTGATCGCTCACCTCCGGGGCATCATTGACCCATCCCATCAGTTCGCGCATCGCGAAGAAGCTCAGGCCAGGCGAACCATCGGCCGTTAAAGCGATGGCACAGTTTGTCATCGCCTGGCCTCTGTTTGATCACAGCCAAGAGGCATCGTGACTATCCCTCTACACCGAACGCTAATCCAAAAACTCAACAACATCGCCATCAACCCATCTGACTTTCACGACCTGCTGCGCATCTATACTTTCATCCAGTAGTTGCTGGGCGATCTCATGGAAGATCGACGCATCGCCGCTGGTAAAATAGGTCACGCTACCGGTAGATCTCGACCTGTTGGGATATTGGGAAACCACACGCTTCGTCTGCTGGGCAACCGCCGGGCCGGGGTCGACGATCTCAACCTGTTCTCCGATTACGGCGCGGATGATAGGGGTCAGAAAGGGGAAATGGGTGCATCCCAGCACCAGCTCGTCGATCTCGGCCTCGATCAGCGGGGTGAGATAGCTTTGGACTGCCTGATGCACCTCTTCCCCGTCGAGACGACCGGCTTCGACCAACGTGACAAACTCCGGACAGACTTGCGTAACAACCTCAATATCATTCGCAAAGCGATCGACTGCGCTGGCAAACAGTTCCCCCTGGTAGGTTGCTTTGGTCGTGATGACGCCAATGACGCCTTTGCGGGTGCGTTCGGCAGCCGGCTTGATGGCAGGTTCCATGCCAATAAAGGGGGTTTGGGGGAAGGTCCGGCGAGCATCGTGAAGCCCGGCAGCCGACGCCGCGTTGCAGGCTAACACAATTACTCTGGCATCATGCAACAGAAAAAACCGCGCAATGCCACGCACAAAACTTTGGATCTCTGTCAACGGACGGGGACCATAAGGGACATGCCCCTGATCGGCAAAGTAGAGGAAGTTCTCTTCAGGAAGCTGCCGGCGTATCTCTCGCAGAATCGATAACCCACCTACGCCTGAGTCAAGCACGGCTATGGGGTGAAAATCACCTGGCATGAGGCACCCCTAACCGCAACGAAGTGTTACAAGTTGCGGGTTGCAGGCCATTAGTGATATGCCGCCTGGCAGCATCGAGCAGCATTTCAGATCGTCACCGGATACCGCGGCGAAACGACGTTCCGGATAGACTACATCTTCGATGAGTCATGAGCACAGCATCTCGACACCGATCTGGATGAGGATAAGAATTGGCGCACCACCAACAGCTGCCATGGCGCGCAGATCAAACAAGATCGGTTAAGGCAGAGATAACGCGCCCGAACATCCGGCTACTGCATTTCTCCGCGGGATGCTTTAGGAATGAGAATTGATTAACTTGCCCATCCATAGTTATTCTTGCAGGCTCGACCAGGAAGGCTATTTAATCGTTATTCCTTAGCGCTTTTCCTTGAGGGTCGCCTTACGCCCTGTGAGACCACGCAGGAAATACAGCCTGGCCCGGCGTACTTGTGAGTGGCGCAAAACCTCGACGCGCTCGACGCGCGGCGAACGCAGCAGGAAGGTACGCTCGACACCTATCCCATGTGAAGCAATACGCCGAACGGTAAAGCAAGCATTGTTGCCTCCTCGACGGATGCGGATAATGGTGCCGGGGAATATCTGCACACGCTCGTTCTCGCCTTCAACAATACGAACATGCACCTTGACATTATCGCCTGGCTGCAATTTGGGAATATTGGGGTTGTCGTTCGCTTCGAACGAATTCATCAAATCGGTCATTATTCATCGCGGCAAAGAACTACCTCAGCATTTCGGTCTGGGTGAGGAATGCCGCATCCTCCTTTAGTTGTTTACAATTGATAATTCACAGTTTACAGCTATTGGCTTTTCTGTGGAATGCCATCCGAGGAAATCAATCCGGGATGGTCGATGATTATACCTACGCGCCTGCAGGACTCCAAATAGGGGGTGTATTCAGATATTCGAGGCAAAAAGGTCCCAGTCGCTGAGGAGAGGGGGGCTTATAGAAGTATCTTTTACTCGATGATCAAGCTTTTAACATTGACAGGTGATCAATTCTCAGTCTAAAAGGCAAAAGGCGAAGGTTATCGCAGAGGCCATTTCCGATTTGTAGGTCGGATTTCAATCCGACCGCTGCCACGCTAACAGATCGGCTCACACAAAATTGGGGAGAAACTGTCTCTCTTGCAATGTTTTTTTGCATAAAAAGCATTGGGTGATTATGAGATAATTTTGGGATGATCTTAGGATGGATAGAGGAACCCTGTGCGACGATTATAGGACAACATCAACAGGTAAATCCCATGACAAGTACTCCCTATTATCGCATTGGGTTTCCTCGCTTTGTGGAGAAAATACTTATGGAGTGCGAATGGGGTAATCATAAGCGTCAACTTAAGAGAAATGGTTAGCGTTCAGGGATCAGGTGAAATTCAAAGGCATGAAGTATTGCCTCATTACTCAGTCTTTCTGCTGCAGCATCTGAAGAAACCTGTGGTTTGATTGGCCGAGTCATAGAAAACTGATCACCTGAATGATGCAGACCGAAAACGTGCTCATCGCGTTAAAGAATGAGAGCGATGTTGCGTAGGTTGGGTGGTGGCGCAAGCGCGAAATTGCTTAGAAGGCAAGTCCATGCCCGGCAAAAAACCACCACCCAACGGCTATCATGTCGACCACGCTTCTCGCGTGGTACCATAGGGAAAAGGAAGGTTAGTGAAACCTTCTCATTTTTCACAACAAGCAATTATGTTTGGCGGACGACAGCTACCACACGACCCTGCACCTGGATCACCGATGGATCATCGATATAGATGGGCTGCATGGTAGGGTTAGCAGGTTGCAAGCGAACAAGGGGGCCTTCCATGTAAATGCGTTTGAGGGTCGTCTCTTCCCGGTCAGTCAGCCAGACGGCCACCAGATCGCCATTTTGCACATTGGGATGCGGGCGCATGATGACGATATCGCCATCGCCAATCATGGCATCAACCATCGAGTCTCCCTTCACCTGAAGCGCGAATAAATCATCTCCAACACCGACGATGTCGCGCGTCAGCTCAATGCCCTTATCTTCACCCAGGACAGCCGGATCGCTGGGCATCGGCACTGGCTCACTGGCTACGATCCTCCCCACAAGGGGAATACGAACCAGGTTACCTGGAAGAGCATCGGCCAGGCGCAGACCCCGTGAAACCTCGCGATCCCGCGAGAGGTGCCCATCACGCTCCAACTTGTTCAGATTGTAATTGACGACAGAGGTCGAGGTAATACCACAGGCCTTGCCGATCTCGCGGATGGTAGGAGGATAGCCATTTTCCTCTAAGAAACCGGTGATAAATTCCAGTATGGCTTGCTGGCGTCCAGATAGTCGATCTTTAGGCATATAATGCCTCCTCTAAAAATAGCAGCGAGCAACAGTTTTCGAGCAATGTGTTCAAATCTCTGACACAGAGCGTTTTTTGCTCCATAGCAAGCGTTTGAACCACGATCACTCCCTCACGCAAAACAGCCATGAGACAGACAAAAAACAAGAGAGATTGTTGATTTTTCCCTCCTCTGGCGAGAGTTGAATCATGAGCGACTTCTTGACAAACCCAACATTTCCCTCAGGTAACGTCTTAGCTCAAGGGTTCGTGCACAAACAGATTGTATCATGAACGCGCGTTCTAAGTCAAGCGCGATGATGCCAGTGATTAATGGTATTTACCCCCCTGCTGGAGTATAATCGGCGCCAGCTACGGTACCCTTTGGAGATACTAAAACATGGATGTTGGTACAGTTCGGCCAATTGATATCAATGAGGAGATGCGCGACTCCTACCTGAACTATGCAATGAGCGTCATTGTCGCGCGTGCGCTCCCGGATGCCAGGGACGGTCTCAAGCCGGTCCATCGACGCATCTTGTATGCCATGCACGATATGGGTCTGCGCTCAAATAGTGCCTACAAAAAGAGCGCGCGTATCGTTGGAGAAGTGCTGGGCAAATATCACCCTCACGGCGACTCGGCTGTCTACGAAGCTATGGCCCGCATGGCCCAGTCTTTCTCGATGCGATATCCATTGGTGGATGGTCAGGGTAACTTTGGTTCCATCGATGGTGATAGCCCGGCAGCGATGCGTTATACAGAGGCCCGGCTCGCTTCCGTCGCTGAATCTCTGTTGGAAGACATCGATAAAAACACAGTTGACTTTGTCGATAATTTCGATGCTACGCTTCAGGAACCGGAGGTTTTACCCTCCAAGCTGCCGAACCTGCTGTTGAACGGCACTTCCGGTATCGCGGTTGGTATGGCCACTAACATTCCCCCGCACAACCTGGCAGAGATCGCTCAGGCCGTCGACTTCCTGATTGAGCGCATGACAGCCCCTGAAGGCGAGACCATCGACGAAGAATTGACTGACGTGATGGTCGAGGATCTCTTGAAGTTTGTGAAGGGGCCTGACTTCCCGACCGGCGGCACGATCATCGGCATGGAAGGCATCGTCAATGCTTATGCAACGGGGCGAGGCCGGGTCGTGATGCGCGCCGCCATGCATGTCGAGATGAAGGACAACGATCGCCAGCGCATCGTTGTGACCGAAATCCCCTACCAGATTAACAAAACAACGATTATCGAGCGCATTGCCTCGCTGGCTCGCGAGGGCCAGCTTGACATGGTCTCCGATTTGCGCGACGAGTCGGATCGGCATGGCATGTCGATCGTCATCGAGCTTAAACGCGCGGCACAGCCCAAAAAGGTGCTCAATCAGCTATACAAACACACACCGCTCCAAAGTACTTTTGGCGTCCAGATGCTGGCTCTCGTCAAAGGCGAGCCACGGCTCCTGTCACTGAAAGCAGCCTTACGGCACTACATCAACCACCGGCGCGAGGTTATTGAGCGCCGGACGCTGTTTGACCTCGAACGTGCTCGTAGGCGGGCGCACATCCTGGAGGGTCTGCTGATTGCCATCGCCAACCTGGATGCCGTCATCCGGACCATCCGGCAGAGCACTGATGCCGATGAGGCCCGCGCGCGTCTGATAACAACCTATGAGCTTTCAGAGGAACAGGCACAGGCTATCCTGGATATGCAATTGCGCCGGTTGGCATCACTCGAGCGGCAGAAACTCGAAGAAGAATACCAGTCTCTGTTGGAGCTAATTGCCAGCCTGGAAGATCTGTTGGCTCACCCTAAGAAAATCCTTTACCAGATTCGCGACGATCTCAACAAGTTGGTGGTATCTTACGGCGATCAGCGGCGCACCCAGATCATTCCAGAAGAAGATGAGCCCTTTAACGAGGCTGATCTGGTTCCGGATGAGGATGTGCTGATCGTCATTACACGCCAGGGTTACATCAAACGGATGTCCGCGGATGAATATCGAGCCCAGCACCGTGGCGGCAAAGGATTGACCGGCATCACGACCCGCGAGAGTGACGATGTCGAGATGCTCTTTGCTGCCGGATCGCTGGACAGTATTCTGTTCTTCTCTGACTGGGGCAAGGTCTACCAGGAAAAGGCCTATCAGATACCCGATCTGGGTCGTACGGCCAAGGGATATCCTCTCCAGAGCATCCTGGCCCTGGAGACCGGCGAGCACATTACTGTTGCAGTTCCTGTGCCAAACTTCGATGAAGTTGAATACTGCACCATGGTGACACGATATGGGCGCATCAAGCGCGTCCCGGTTGCCGCCTTTGCATCAGTCCGTCCTAGCGGGCTGATTGCCATCTCGCTCGACGAAGGCGACACGCTCCAGTGGGTCAAGCTGACGACCGGCGCACAAGAGCTTATTCTGGTAACCGCCAAAGGGCAGTCGATCCGCTTTTCGGAGAACGAGGTGCGTTCGATGGGACGAACAGCAGCCGGTGTTAATGCCATCAAGCTGCAAGGCGACGATGTGATAGTTGGCATGGACGTCATCACCGATCCCGATGCGACGTTATTGGTTGTTGCCGAGCGAGGCTATGGTAAACGAACGCCTGTCTCGGAATACCGGCTGCAGTCCCGATATGGGTTAGGTATCCGGACTATGTCGCAGCAAGATGTGACTGGTGCTATCATCGGTGCCCGCGTCGTCAAGCCCGGCGATCACCTGACTTTGATCACTCTCAATGGGATGGCCCTCCGTACTCCTGTTGACAACATCAGCCAGATGGGGCGCAGCACACGCGGTGTCCAATTGATGAAGCTGGCTCCCGGTGACCTGTTGGTCTCTACCGCGCTGCTCGATGAAGATCGCCGGCTGGAACGAGAACGAGCATTACTAGCTGAAAGTGAAGCCTTACACGCCAAAGCATTAGAAGCCCATCAGGCTTCATCAGATCCGGCTGAGGATGATGCATCTGGTGTGGAGCCCAATCAATGATCCTGTCATTGGCTATCGCAACCTTTTATCTGGGGTTGCTTGTTTTTGCCTTTCAGCACAGCTTCCGGCGTACCACTCCCGGCAGGCGTCTGATCGTTTTTTGTAGTTACTCAGCTGCTCTTATGGGGCTTCACGCACTGATATTAGGTGAGCGCATCCCCTCCTCTGCGTTATCGAGCCAGGCGCTTGTGGTTGGCGGCATGTCTGTTGGTGCTGCCTTCATCACTTCTCTGACATTGGCCTATCTGGGATACCAGAAAATCAAGGCCTGGCGGGCCGTGCCAATAGCCTTATGGATCATCGCTGTGGTGGTGGCTGAGATGTTTCAGATAGAGCCGTGGCTGATCTCGCGATACCAGTTATCTATCATGTCAGGCTTACAGATGACCCTGGGCCGCGAGATCATGGTGTTGGGGTGGCTGGCAATTTCGGCGGCACTTGTAGGCATCGCTATATATGCCTATTTGAAGGAGCCGCTGCCGCTTTACGCCAATCGTATTCTATATTGGATTTTTGTGCTGCCGACACTTTTGGTCGGCGAGATACTCTCAAGCTGGCTTCACTCGCCCTGGCATTATGTCGGCTATGGTATCAAGCTCATCGGAACACTCGGCGCTGTCTATGGCATCCTGGCTTACCGGGTATTCAACCTTCGAGAAGTTGTCCGATGGCTGTTCCGGCGATTGATCCTGGCCTTAGCGACAGGGCTGCTGGCTTTGTCAGGCATTCTGATTGTCATCTACTTTCCGTCACCGATACCCGAACCCTACGAGCGCGTGCTTCTGGCGATCGGCGTGTCAGCTTTGCTCGCCATAATCTATCAACCGGTTTACGAGCAACTTGCCCGGCTTACCCGGCATATTGTCATGGGAAACGCTATCGATCCAGCTGAGAGCGTCCGGCTCTATGCGCAGAAGATCAGCGGCGTCATCGACCTGCAAGAGCTTTCCGAGGCAGCCATCCGGACGCTCAATTACCTGATGTCTACTCGGCACGGCTACCTGATTGTGGCCACTCCGTCACGCAATAAAATCGCGCTTGAGGTGATCAGCGAGAACCGCATTGGTGAGACCAGGATGACCCACCTGGCGCCGTCAAGCCCGATCTATGAGCGGCTCAAGACGTCATCATACCCCCTGCTGCAATACGATATCGACTACCATCGCGATTTCCTGGCCGCGCCCGAATCGGAGCGGCGATACTTCGACAGTCTGGAAGTGGACATCTATGCCCCAATCGTGAGTGATGGCAGGCTGGTCGGCTTGTTGGCCCTGGGACCAAAAGCCAACGATGACCCCTTCCGGCCCCAAGAGATGGAGCTTCTGGCAGCCATCGCCCACCAGACTGTTGTGGCGCTTGAGAATGCGCGATTGGTCAACGACCTTCGCGGTCTGAATGAGAAAGTCAATGCGCTCAATGAGGAGATGCGTGCTACCAATCAGCGCATCGAGCGTCTGGATTCGGTCAAGACGGACTTTATCACCATTGCCTCGCATGAGCTGCGTACGCCACTGACGCAAATTCAGGGCTATGCCGATTTGATGTACGAGATGTTCCAGCATGGCAGTCTGACGCATGACGAGTTGGAAGATATGATTAACCGGTTGACGATGGCCTGCGGACGCATGACCGAAGTCGTCACTGCCATGTTGGATGTCGCCCAGATCGACATCGACGTGATGGATCTCGACTTCGAGGAAGTCAGTCTGGTTGGCATCCTCAAACAAGCCGTCGAGCCTTACAGCGAGGCCATCCAAGCGCGAAAGCTGAACCTGGTATCGCAAGGTCTGCGAAAGCTTCCGCCCATCTACGGTGATGGAAAGCGCCTGGTCCAGGCCTTCGAGAACCTGATCACCAATGCCATCAAATACACACCCGATGGCGGCAAGATCACCATCACAGGACATGTACTGGGGTTCGATACGATGGGTGCTCCACAGAGTATCCAGATCATCATCACCGATACTGGGATCGGCATCGACGAGGCCAACCAACAACTTATCTTCGATAAATTCTTCCGGGTCGATCCGGTAGAGCTTCACTCGACGGGCGCGACGAAGTTCAGAGGGGGGGGGGCGGGACTTGGCTTATCCATCGTCAAGGGAATCATCGAAGGACATGGGGGGCGCGCCTGGGCAGAGAGCCGAGGCCACGATGAAGAAAGACTTCCCGGCAGCCACTTCCACGTCGTCCTGCCCATCCGTCCCCCGGCGATGGATCTACCGGAAGACCTGTTCAAGCTTCAAAATATCGAACCTGGCGTCGAGGGCATATTTGGTTCCAGGCCGTTCAGTGCCGAGTAAGTAACAGCCCGATGAGATGGGCCCAACAACTCACCATTCAATCGATCGGTTTAGCCATCCGGCATGAACTATAGCTTGTCAGATAATGCTCTAAACAAAGTCAGTTTCCTTTGTGAGTATAAAGCTGTCCAGAACATTTTCTGAAAAGCTATACATATCGAAAAGTCGACCACTGACCACAGAGCAGTTACCTGACAAAGGATGGCAGATGATGACTTCCATGCATGGTAAGAGATTGGTTCTGATCGACGGGCACGCGCTGGCTTACCGGATGTATTATGCTCAGGGTACCGGCAATTTATCGACGCGCCAGGGTGAGCCGACCAATGCCATCTTCGGCTTTACCCGTACCCTGCTGTCGGTGATCGGCAGCCAGGATCGGCCCGACTACCTGGCCGTCTGCTTTGACACAGGCGCTACTTTCCGCGATGCCATGTATGCCGATTACAAAGGCACGCGCGAGAGAATGCCCGACCGCCTCCAGGTGCAGATGGGACGCATCCACCAGGTCATCGAAGCGTTTAACATCCCCATTCTCGAGATTGACGGTTATGAAGCCGATGATGTCCTGGGAACGGCAGCTCGATTGGCTGCCCAAGAGGGCGTGCAGACGATGATCGTCACCGGCGACCGCGACCTGCTCCAACTGGTAGACGATTACACCACCGTCCAGCTCCCCGGCGGCAAGTCCGGCGACCCACAAATCTTCGATACGGCTGCCGTACAGGCCAAATATGGGCTAACCCCGCCCCAGATCGTCGACTTGAAGGCGCTGAACGGCGATACCTCGGACAACATCCCTGGCATAACAGGGATCGGCGAGAAGACCGCCACGCGCCTGCTCCAACAGTACAAGACTATCGACAATCTGTACGACCATCTCGATGAGATCACCGAGGGGCGTGCCCGAGCCGCGCTCGAAAAAGGCCGCCAGATGGCTGACTTGAGCTACAAGCTGGCCCGGATCGTCACCGACGCTCCTATCAGCTTCGACCTGGAGGACTGCCGGATACGGGAGCACGATCAAAGCAAGGTGGTGGCGCTCTTCCAGGAGTTGGAGTTCCGATCGTTCCTCAAACAGCTCCCCGGCGGCCGATCGACACCGGGCGATTCCGTTCATGGTCAGCAGCTTTCTTTCTTCGATGACGCGCCCCAGCCCGCGCTGACGGGAGAAGAATCTGTGACCACCACCCACATCATCCAGGATGAATCAGCACTCGACGATCTGATCCGCGTCCTGGAATCTGCTCCGGCCATTGCCTTTGATACGGAGACAACCAGCATAGATCGGATGCAGGCCGACCTGGTCGGCATCTCGCTGGCCGTCCAGCCGGGCGAGGGCTATTACATCCCGGTCGGGCATACCCTACCGGATAGCCGGCAACTGTCGCTTGAGCAGGTGATCGAGCGCCTGCGCCCCATCATGACCGATCCGGCCGTCCCCAAGATCGGTCACAACATCAAATATGATGCCATTGTGCTCAGCCGGCATGGTCTGGATGTCGCCCCACTCAGCATCGACACCATGATCGGGGAGTCACTGGTCAGGCCCGATGTCTCGCGCGGCAAGCTGGGGCTCAAGAACCAGGCCTTCATCCGCCTGGGCATCCGGATGACCGAGATCGAGGCACTAATCGGCAAGGGCAAAAACCAGACCACGATGGATCGGGTCAGCATCGAGCGCGTTGCGCCCTATGCCGCCGCTGATGCCGATATGACGCTCCGTCTGGCCGAGCTGATCCGTGCCGACCTTGC
This sequence comes from Anaerolineae bacterium, assembly GCA_016928235.1. GTDB lineage: Bacteria > Chloroflexota > Anaerolineae > Aggregatilineales > UBA3940 > JAFGMS01. Next base: position 45,971 of record JAFGLD010000266.1, read on the forward strand.
CGAGCAGCACATCGAAAAGCTCTTTTACGAAGTCGAGATGCCGCTGGTGCCCATCCTGGTAGATATGGAAAAGGCCGGCGTGCTCATCGATGTCGATTTACTGAATCGCCTGTCGGGCCAGGTCGCCGAGACGCTCGCTGGACTAAAGACGCAGATTCACCAGATAGTCGGATATGAACTCAACCTGAACTCGACTCGCCAACTGAGCCAGGCTCTGTTCGAAAAGCTGAAATTGCCTACCCAGGGAATGCGCAAAACCGCCTCCGGCTTCTACTCGACTGCGGCCGACATTCTCGAGGCGCTGCGTGAGCAGGATACTACCGGGGTAATCGAGGCGTTGCTCCAATACCGCGAACTTGAGAAGCTCCGGTCGACCTATCTGGACGCGCTGCCGGCCATGGTCAATCCTCATACCGGCCGTATCCACACGTCTTTCAACCAAACTGGCGTCGTAACAGGCCGCCTCAGCTCCAGCGATCCCAACCTGCAAAATATTCCCATCCGCGCCGAGTTGGGGCGTCAGGCGCGTGACGCCTTCATTGCCGCGCCGGGCCATCTGCTGGTGGTAGCCGACTATTCACAGGTCGAGCTGCGAGTGATGGCGCACTTTTCGGGCGATGACGCGCTGCGACAGGCTTTCATCGAGAACCAGGATATCCATGCCACTACCGCTGCCGCCGTCAACAGCATCCCCCTCGATCAGGTCACGCGCGAGCAGCGCAGCTTTGCCAAGGCGGTCAACTTCGGCTTGATGTATGGAATGGGTGCCTATCGCCTGGCGCGCGATTCAGAATTGACATTAGCCGAGGCTGAGGATTTCATTACCGCCTACTTCGACCGTTTTCCCAAAGTCCGCCGGTATCTGGATGAAACCAGGTTGAAGGCAGCTCAGCAGGGATATCTCGACACACTGTTGGGGCGCAGGCGATACTTCCCGGCCCTGCAATCGACCGATCCCGGCCGGCAGGCCGAGACCGAGAAGAACGCCGCCGAGCGCGAAGCGGTCAACTACCCCATCCAGGGCACCGCCGCCGACTTGATCAAGATCGCCATGCTTAAGCTGTATGACGCTCTTCGCGATCGCCAACTTCGCGGCAAGATGATCCTACAGGTGCACGATGAGCTGGTGCTGGAAGTGCCGGAGAGCGAGGTCGAAGCAACCGCTGTGCTGGTCAGGGAGATCATGGAGAATGTCTATCCACTGAACGTGCCACTGTGTGTCGATGTCAACACAGGTCACAGCTGGGGCGAAGCGAAATAGAGTGAACCGCTCTGATGGTATCGTCTGATCTGTTGCTGAGCGGTCTGCCATACCACAGTGTGTGATAGCCTTGTGAACAACGGCATAAGACTCCAACCCCAATCGGCGGTTCCCAATTATCCTGCCTGTCAGAAGGTGGATACACAATATCAGGGCCACTTAAAGCGGCCCTGATTAAGTATGCGATCCTACATAAATCGATAGACAGATTACACGTCCAGGTTTCTTACACTACGCGCATGTGTAGTGATAAAAGTCCTTCTCGGCGGAACGTTGCTTCCCATCAGCATGTCGAAGGTTCTATCGGCTGCGGCGGCGTCCTCGATGGTCACCTGAAGCAGCGTACGGACAGAAGGGTCCATAGTGGTCTCCCACAACTGGTTGGGATTCATCTCACCCAGACCCTTGTAGCGTTGGATATCGGCTTTCCCACCCCACTCGATAATAATGTTGTCTTTCTGCTCATCTGTATAGGCATACATCTGCCGCTTGTTGCTTTTGAGCAAGAAGAGAGGCGGCTGGGCGATATAGAGGTGACCTTCCTTGATCAGATCAGGCATATAGCGGAAGAAGAAGGTCAAGAGCAACGTGCGGATGTGCGCGCCGTCTACGTCGGCATCGGTCATGATGATGATCCGTCCATAGCGCAGCCGTGACAGGTCAAAATCGTCACCCACGCCAACACCAAGCGCCGAGATGAGCGCCTGGACTTCTTTGTTATCGAGGATCTTGTCCAGCCGGGCACGCTCAGTGTTGAGAATCTTGCCACGCAAGGGCAGGATAGCCTGGAAGTGACGGTCACGACCTTGTTTTGCACTTCCGCCGGCACTGTCGCCCTCGACGATATACAACTCGGACTGCATCGGATCAGGTGATGAGCAGTCGGCCAACTTGCCGGGTAGGGTGGTGCTTTGCAGCGGGCTGCTGCGGATTAGTTCACGAGCACGCTTGGAAGCCGTGCGCGCACGCGAAGAGATTAGACATTTCTCGTAGATCGCTTTGGCGCCGCGAGGATTGGTTTGCAGAAACTCGCCAAATGCCTGGTTGACTAGTGTCTGCACCAGCCCTTTGACCTCCGGATTGAGCAGCTTGACCTTGGTCTGGCTCTCAAACTGTGGCTCCGGGTGTTTGATGCTGACAATAGCCGTCAGGCCTTCATACGTGTCTTCGCCTGTAAAGCTGGGGTCGTTCTCCTTCAGCACCCCCGACTTTTTGGCATAGTAGTTGATGGCGCGTGTGACGGCTGCTCGCAAGCCTTCCAGGTGCGTTCCACCGTCAGGTGTATGGATGGTGTTGGCAAAAGCCAGTGTTGATTCGGAATAGTAATCAGCATACTGGAGAGCGATCTCGATCTCAATTCGGGCCGGGTTCGGCTCGGTCAGTTCAAAAACCTGGCTGCCGTAGATAACGTCGTGGGTTGGTTTGCGGTTACGATTCAGGTAGCGGACAAAGGAGCTGATGCCTCCTTCAAAATAGAAGGACATCTCGCGCGGGAACGGCTCGACGCGCTCATCGCGTAGATGGATCGTGACACCGCGTGTGACAAACGCCATCTCACGGAAACGGTTTGCCAGCGTCTCAAACCGGAAGTTGGTGTCGGGGAAGATCTCCGAATCGGGCTGGAAGTAGATCGCCGTACCGCTTCCCTCTACCTTCTCGACTTTCTCTACTTCACTGACAGGGATACCCCTCTCATATTGCTGCCGCCACAGGTAGCCATTGCGGATGACTTCGGCCTGCATCCCCTGTGAAAGCGCGTTGACGGCCGAGACGCCGACGCCATGCAAGCCGCCAGAGACCTTGTAGCCGCCCCCTCCAAACTTGCCGCCGGCGTTGAGCTGGGTCATGACCACCTGCAAAGTTGATATTTTCTCGGTAGGATGGGGGCCGACGGGGATACCGCGGCCATTATCGGAGACCGTGACAGCACCGTTCTTGTAAATAATGACGGCGATCTCGGTACAAGTACCCGCCAGCGCTTCGTCGATCGAGTTGTCGACTACTTCATAAACCAGGTGATGGAGTGCCTTAAAATCGGTGCCACCAACATACATGCCCGGCCGCCGCCGAACGGCTTCCAGCCCCTTGAGGACCGTTACCGAATTTTCATCATATTGGAGATTATCTCCATTGTCATTTTGATCGTCAGCCATTAGTCTCTTTCTCCATCATCTCGTAACAAATGAACCAATCTAACTACCATCGTCATGTTCGATTGCTCAACTGGTAACCAGCGGACCACTAATTCTTTGGTATCCGTCGACGCTCAAGCTCGGCCAGAAGCTCTTCCCGAAGCTCCCGCCAATGCCGGTACCGATCTTTGAAAAAAACGAAAGTGGCAGCCAGCAGGCCGGTGCAAAGGAAGGCATTCACAGCAATGGCCACTGCCATCAGCCAGGAACCGGCATCCAGCCAACCTTTGACACACTGCATAGCCGCGATCAGGATCAGGATGGTCATGAAAAGGCCCAGCGTCGATGAGACATTCCATTGGACGATACGTAAACTGTCCCAGGTTGCTGTAAAGATATTCCGATCGTTCATGAACATCCCATGGATGGTAAATGCTGCAAACATCGCAATCCATGTACCAATCGGGATGATCAACATCAACAAGAAAACTGAAATGCCCGGCAAGCCTATCAGACTGCCCAACACCTCGACCACAGAGAGTACCATGAGCAGCATAGGACAAATCACGGTGATGACAACAAGCAACAGAAACATCTGTAACAGGACAACTGGAACGTGCTTGACCAGCCAAACCAGATCGTTGCGATCTTCCCGTATTCGCTGGGCTACAATTGCCCCATAGATCATCCATGAGATGAAACCAATCAGAAACAAAGCTACTCTGAGTGTAGCTGCTTCTAGAGGAGTCTGAATCTGCCATACTGGGGGAACGTAATTGAAAGGAAGAGCACTTGCATCACGCCCGGCGACCATGCTCGGCATCAGGACATTGAGATATCGATCCGGCACAGACTGGGCCAGATTGTCCAACACTTTAATAACTTCTGCGATTTCAATCTGTCCCTGATTGGAAAATGCCGGAACAAGGGCCTCCCAGACCTGCCAAAAAGGAAAAATCAGGTGGAGAGCAAGAAGAACAGAGCCTAATGCTGACGGATTAAAACTACCCTCTAATGAATGCCCAAGCTGATCGATCAGTGGGCGGAAAGACAACCGCGGTCCTACCCACATTATCACATCGATCACGAGCGGTAACAGCAACAGCAACGGGGTCTTTGCAACTGTCTCTAAACCCAAAGCCAGTGATTCTGTGACACCAACAGGTGGTGTTAATGAGTGGGGTTTATTGGGTGTTATCACGGCCCTGATTTTACCACACTTGCAGGGGCCTTCCCAGCCTTAAACTGGTATACTTATGGAGGATATAGAGATTGGAAACATACGCGTCAACTGAAGCCCAGTAGAGTGCTGGGTGGCTTTCAGCCGGCGATTCAGGAACGAGTGATTGACTTGCAATGTGTTTTGAAGATTGAAAGGCAAGAGTCGGGTGGCTCAGTCCCCCACTTGTTTTGTTATCCGGCACGCTCGCCATTCCTTGGATGCTGATGCCAAACCAGGCGATTTCTATCATATCGCGTTACCAACAACAGTAAGGAGCTGGTTGATGTCATCGAATATTCCTCCCAACGAACAACCTAAAAGCAAGAATCGTTCCCTGTCTACCGACTCGCTCGAACGCCCAGGGGCTCTACGGGCATTATGGGATAGGACTTTACTCAGCTGGCGTTTATTTTGGGATGGTCGCGTGGGGGTTTTACCTAAACTCCTCCCGATAGGAGCGGCCATCTATTTGGTCTCCCCGATCGATCTCTTGCCGGCCTTGTTAATGGGCCCTCTTGCGCCGCTAGGCGCCCTCGATGATGTCGGGATTATCCTGCTGGCGCTCAATCTCTTCATTCAGGTTTCACCACCGGACATTGTCAAGGAACACCTGCGTGAGCTGGGAAGTAATCTCTTGCGCCATTCGGATGGCGACGAGGGTGATGTGATCGATGGGACTGTGGTGAACAAAGATGAATAAGGGATTGCGAACATGTCACATTTTACCTGTGTCAAGACGAAAATCATGGATCTCGAACAGTTGATAGGCACGCTTCAAGATATGGGTTACGCCCCGGAGGTCGGCCGCGATATCCGGTTGTATGGGTATCGAGGCGATCTGCGCCAGGACACCGCCGATGTGGTCATCCGGCGCAACGAGATTTCTGCTTCCAGCAACGACCTCGGCTTTGCCCAATCGGATGAGGGGATGTATGACGCGATTATCAGTGAGTATGATGTGCGCCAGTTTCCTAATCTGGTCAACCAGATCACGCAGCGATACGCAGAGCGGGTCATTTTGAAAAATGCGATGGCACAGGGGTACAACACTGTCGAGCGTGAAGTGATGGGTGACGGCTCGATTCGCCTGCGGATGGAGCAGTGGATGTAACCGTCACCGGCATCAGCGGGTAACTGAACAATAGGAAGTTAATCGGCAGCACCCTCCGTTTCCTCGATAGGGCGATTCTGCTGTCGCCTCAATTTTTCTAAAATCCACTGGCGACGATGGATACGGGCACCCGGCTCGGCGGCATGGCTAATCTCATCACGTGTTTCGGCCGTCTTATCGTAGATCCGGTACGAAACAATCGTCATCATTACATTGTCGAGATCGGCCAGGGCCAGGTTAAAGACAAAGGCAGTGTTCTGGTGCAAAGCCTGCTGCCAGAAGGAATCCATAGCCAGATGGCCGATGATCATGTGTACGAAGGAACTCGGGTTTTCTTCCAGGATGTCCTTCAGATAATCCCGGATTGGGCCGGCAAGAGCACGATAGGGCGATGGGATGATCTCTACATCCCCTTCGCCGATGTATTCCGCCCACTTCTCAGGCAGAGCCTGGGCCTTCTCTGGGTTGGTTGCTACGTGGATTGCCTTCCAAGGATGCCCCAATGACTTGGCAAAATTGACCATCTGAATGGTCTCTCGATGAACATCATCGACCAGAATCAGTGTCTGCACAGAGCGTGGGCCAACCTTAACGGGCTGTCCTCTTAGCGTCAGCGACTGGGCGACACTCTTGTAGTGTCGATGGATGCGGAAGAAGATCAAGACGAGCGTCGGTATCAGGATGACTACCAACCACGCCCCCGATGTAAATTTTGTGACGGCAAAGACAATCATCACGATACCAGTACATACTGCGCCAACGGCACTGATGGTCATCTTCAGCCGCCAGTGCGGATCATATTCGATAGTTGTTTCCAACCCCTTATGTTTTTCCCCAGGCTTTAGTTTGCCGATCTTCTGGGTATGGATGACCATGCCAACCTGCGAAATGGTAAAGCTCAGGAAGACACCAATGGCATAGAGTGGAATCAGAGCCGTTACACGGGCGCCTGCCACCATAACAAGGATTGAGGCTGCAATGGCCAGAAAAACAATTCCCCAGGAGAACACCAACCGGCCACCTCGATAGGTCAGCTGGCGAGGCAGGAAACCATCACTGGCTGCCAATGCAGCCAGGCGAGGAAAATCGGCATAACTGGTGTTGGCCGCCATCAATAAGATCAACGCTGTACCGATCTGGGTCAGCAGATAAGGCAGAGTACCATTGCCATACACAGTACGCGCGATCTGTGAGATAACCGTTTCGGTTTCGCTGGGAATAACGTGAATCTTGTTGGCCAGAAAAGTGATACTGAGGAATAACACGACCAATATACTGCTCATCCATGTCAACGTAGTGGCAGCATTGCGACTGCGCGGCTCTTTGAATGCCGTAATGCCATTCGAAATAGCTTCGATCCCAGTCAAAGCCGCGCACCCGCTCGAAAAAGCCCTCAAGACGAGAAACAACGTCAGCGATGTCATCGTCTCTTGCTGGAGTACCTCGATCTCTGTTACCGTAGGCAACGTGCCTGTCACGTAGCGATAGCCCCCTGCTGCCAGGGTAACAAATATCATCAGAAGGAAAAAATAAGTCGGAAGCGAAAAGATAAAGCCGCTTTCCCGAACACCTCGCAAATTGATGACGGTTATCAGGAGGATAACAACCAAAGCAATCTCGACGCGATAAGGAAGCAACATGGAGAAAGCTGAAGTGATCTGCGCAACACCAGAGGAAGTACTGACCGCCACCGTCAAAATGTAGTCTGTCAGCAGGGCCGCGCCGGCTATCTGAGCAGCAATCTCGCCCAGGTTGTCCCGCGCAACGATGTAGGCACCGCCACCGTTAGGGTAGGCGTAGATGGTCTGTCGATAAGAAATCGTCACGATGATCAGCAGAACAGCAATGGCCGCGGCTATTGGGATTGATAGTCCAAGTGTAGCCACGCCGGTGCCGGCCAGTGCAAGGATCAGCAAGATCTCTTCGGTGGCATAGGCTGTACTGGACAATGCGTCGGAGGCAAACACAGCCAGCCCAATGGGTTTGCTAATTGTTTGGTGTGGCAGATCATGTGTCGCCAGGGGTTTACCAAACAGCAATCTGGATATCGAAAGACCTGGTTTACTATCAATAGATGTTGCCATTATAAAATGCCTCTGATAGGGCAGAATAAATGCCCGTGTGTTTGCACCATCGAAAATACCCGGTCATCTCCTGATGATATTGATTCCTGGGGCGATGGATGACTGGGTTGGTTAGAATGGTTTTTCTGTGTGTGATGAATTCCGGCACGAGGGTCTCATCAAATGAACAGGCTCCACACAAAGATCGCGCCCAGTTCGACCAGCACAGTCATGATCATGACCAGTGAGTGAATGAACCCGGTGGTCTGCGTGTCTATCTGAACTTGTAGCCAAAAAAATGAGATGACAACTAACAGTGGAAACAGATTAAACATCAGACGGCTCAACTGGTGCATCAGGCGAGTTCGAAGAGGTGTCTGTAATCCCAATACTGAACACACTGGCGATGTCGCGACCTGAGAAAGATCGCTGGATTGCGCAGGGGGAAGCAAGAGAAGATTTCCTAATCGTTCTACGTCGACGCCAGGCGGTGCCTGGTTATCTGACGACAATTGGGCAGAAGGGGCAGGATGGGTTCGTGAAATCATTTCAAACTCCTCATAGCCGAAACTAATACCAAGTTTAGCTACCTGATGTAAAGCACAGATAAATGGATTCGCAGATTGCATAAAGAACACATAAAAATGTGTTCTTGGCGAAGGTATTGGGAGGTCATTTGAGCCCTGGCTCTTATCCCATTCTCGATTCAATCAGAGCTGAGAAAGCGATACCCAACACCTGGCTCAGTTAGCAAGAATTTTGGCTGGCGTGGATCTTCTTCGAGTTTCTTACGAAGCTGCATCATATAAACACGGAGATATTCAACATTATCTGATTCTGCCCAGCCCCAGACATGGCTCAAGATGGTGCTATGAGTCAGCACCCGCCCGGCATTGACGGCGAGGTAGGCCAGTAAATTGTACTCGGTTGCAGTTAGCTTGACTTCTTCATCAACGCGCGTCACAACATGGCGAGCCAGATCGATAACCACTGTCCCGGCACGAATGATAGGCTCTGCGCTTCCTTGTGACTGTGAGAGGTGACGGAGTGCCACACGCACCCGTGCCAGCAATTCCTCGATCCCAAATGGCTTGGTCAGATAATCGTCGGCGCCGGCATCCAGCGCCGCCACTTTGTCTTGCTCGCCCTCTCGCACCGATAAGACAATGATCGGAATGTGAATCCACTCTCTGAGACGTGCGCAGACCTGGATTCCATCCAGGTCTGGCAGACCCAAATCAAGGATGATTACATCCGGCTGGCCGGTGGCAGCCAGCGCAAGCCCATCTTCGCCACGGCTGGCAGTGGTTACCCGATACCCCTTTTGGCTCAAGATATTCTTGAGTGCCCGGAGGATCTGAGGCTCATCGTCAATGACCAGGATGTGAGGCTCGTTCGTCATGTTTGCTCGGAGTCAGTGGGCATTTTGGGCGAAGACATGCCTTCTACAATCAGCGGTAGAACAAACTTGAAGGCAAATCCATCCGGAAGGTTTTCCGCCCAAATATGGCCACCATGTGCCTCAATTATACCCTTGCAGATAGACAGGCCAAGGCCGGTGCCTGGTATCTGGTCAGCAGCGGTCACGCGGTGAAACTTATCGAAAATGTGATCCAGGTGCTCCGGCTGTACTGGAGGACCCTGGTTGGTAATCTGAATAAGCATCGACGACGCATGCTGTGTGTGAGCAGTCAGGCGGATAAGCGTGTTTGTGGGTGCATATTTCAGACAGTTGCTAAGCAAGTTGGTGAACACTTGCTGCAGCAAGACAGGATCGATGGGAATAAGAGGCAAATCCTCAGATACCTCGATCTCCAATTGGTGTTCGCATAGTGATGTTCGCATTTGCATGACGCTTGTATCGACAATCTCCGCCAGGATATTCCATTGCCTTTGAAGCTTCAACGCGCCCACTTCGATGCGTGACATGTTCAGAAGTTCGCCTACAAACTGGTTTAGCCGATCGGCCTCTTCTTCAAGCGCAGCGAGTAGATCGTCTCTGGCTTCTGTATTCCATCCTACCGTGCCGCTGCGCAGGCTGGTCGCGGCTGCCTTGATCGTCACAAGCGGCGTGCGAAGCTCATGAGAGACTGACGATAAGAGAGCTGATTTAAGGTGATCACTCTCTTCCAGGATGATGGCCCGTGTTTCGATTTCTGCCAGAGCAACTCTTTCGAGTGCCAGGGTACCCTGACCGGCCAGTACATGCAAAAGGCGATTCTCTGCTTCGCCGAAAACACCATCGCCTTTCCAGAGCCGAATCTCTCCCAGGCGGCCCCGACGCGACACCAGGGCAGCAATACAATCCGGGGTATGGGCAGGAGGAGTTCCATCAGGCTGCCTGATATCTACAGACTGACCTTCTCCTATGGAATTCAATACTATCTGTATATTGGCTGGCGCAAAGATGTCCTGGAGATGGCTGGCCAGTATCTTTCCAACCTCCTCCGGATGTCGCGCTCCAGACAACTCGACGCTCAACTTGTAGAGTTGAATGACCTCTTGCTCGCGTGCCTGGGCGTGCGCAAGGCTTGTTTTCACGCGGCCTACCAGTTGGCTGATCACAATGGCGATGAGCAAGAAGACAAACAGGACAATGACATCCTGGCCTTGGTGCACTACCAATGTGTGGTAGGGAGAAAGGAAAAAGAAGTTAAATGCTAGAAATGAGCAAGCCGACGCGATGATCCCGGAACCAAGCCCCCAGCGGACGGTGCTTCCCAGTACCGGAAGCATATAGAGCAGTGCGACGACTGGTGTGTTCAACTGCTGACGGAGTAAAAGCAAGATAGCAGTTGTCGTGGCAACACCTACAATAGCTACGAATGTCTGAAGGGCTGATGCACGAAGAATAGGATACTGATACATCGATTCCTCACCAGCACAACGATTAGCGTCTCTGTTGTCCCCGCCCGCCACGCCGTCCGCGGCTCGGCCTGGAAGACTTCGGTGGTTTGGACGCTTGTGCCTCATCGGAACGTGAAACAGGGGCATGTAACAATCGCTGGTAGTAATCATCCAACAGCATGGTGATAATGGGCAGCTCATCTTCGTTTTCCACCAGTGTGTGGGCCAATGGCGCAAACCGTCGACTGCGCTCCGTTTGCAGTTTATCGCGCTTGCGTAGACTTGCCTCCAACAAGACCGTCAGGCGCTCGGCAACGATGTCGGACACCTCAGCATCGGTTGGCACAGGACGTTCTTGCATGTCAATCTGGTAGTGATCGGCAATGCGCTTAACAGCAGGTTTCTCGACGGGGTTGACCAGAGAAATGGCCGTGCCGGCAGCCCCAGCCCTCCCGGTGCGCCCGGCACGGTGGATGTAACTCTCAACATCTTCCGGCGGCTCGAACAGGAAGACATGTGAGAGGCGGGGGATATCGAGACCGCGGGCAGCCACGTCGGTTGCCACCAGAAAGCGCAGTGTGCCCGCGCGGACGCGGCCCAAGACACGCTCACGTTGATCTTGTGACAGGTCAGCACTCAACTCGTCAGCATCGTAGCCGAATCGCTGAAGCACGACAGTGATGTAGCGCACCCGGGCTTTGGTGTTACAGAATATGAGCGCCGAATCCGGGTTCTCGATCTCGATCAGACGCACCAGACTGCGATCTTTGTCCATGCCGGGAATGACGTAGAAGATGTGCTCGGTATCGGTTACATGGACATGATCGCTGCTCAACGAGATGAACTCCGGCCGGCGGATAAACTGCTCAGCAGTATGCATGACCGATTCGGGAAAGGTGGCTGAGAACATGCAGGTGTGGATTTCGTGGTGAGGCATATAACGCTGCAGATCGCACATGTCAGGGTAAAAGCCCATCGAAAGCATATGATCGGCTTCGTCGTAGACCAGAGTGCTCAGGCGCTTGAGTGTAAGGGTGCCCTTGAGCAGGTGGTCGATCACACGGCCGGGTGTACCGACTACGATTTGTGTGCCGCGTCTGAGTGCGTCGATCTGTGCGCCATAGCCGACGCCGCCATAGACAGCCGTGCTGCGCAAACCGGTGCCGGCGCAGATAGTCTGCGCTTCCTGACATACCTGGCGGGCAAGCTCGCGCGTCGGAACGAGGATCAGTGCCTGACAGGCATCGATGTTAGGGTCGAGCCGCTCCAGCATTGGCAGGAGATAAACAGCCGTCTTACCGCTGCCGGTGCGTGCCTGGATCATCATATTGCGTCCGGCCAGCAGGTAGGGAATGCCGCGAGCCTGGACCGGCATAAGCGTGTCCCACCCGGCGCGACAGGCTGCCGTCTGCAAACGTTCGGGCAGCTCGTCAAAAGTGATATCAGAGAGCGGGTCGGCGGGCTGACCAACTGGAAGGGGAATAGAATTGTTCAAAAGGAATCTCGATTCGTGCTTAATTTGATAACTTTAGTTTCCACTGACAGATCAAAGAATGAGAGTGGATAATGGGGCCAGAGTCTGTTGAATAAAAGGATTATCAACAGACCATAAAGCAGCATAAGCCTGCTTTTGGCCAAAACCTATACCATGTAGCAAATTCTTCAACACTATAACATACCATCGGTGTTCCGGTCGAGATGAGCATTATCGCGAACAATAATCCTGACTTTCCATGATATTCTCACTGAGCCTATAATACTTTCCAATCTAGTACAGTTGGGCAGAGATAATCCGGCAGTAAAGAAGCCCTTCATCCCTAACTGTTTAAGTGTTTCTCAGGCGACCATAACTGACGGCTTACTTATGCTGCGAAACACTAGCTACCATCCAAGACGGTTATAACTCGATGATCAAGTTTTTAACATTGGTAGGTGATCAGTAATCAGTTTTCAGTGATCAGTTTTTTATCGTACAGCAACGACTATGC
>JAFGLD010000267.1 GCA_016928235.1 Anaerolineae bacterium
AGAGCCTGTCATTGCGAATAAAAAACTGATCACTGATCACTGAAAACTGATCACCAAGCAGTATTGATGCCTTAAGTTGACACCTATAGTGAGTCGGCCTCGATGTTATTCCGGGTGGGGTATCAGGAAAGAGCACTGGACATCGCCCGTGGCCTGGTGGGTCAAGCGTTTCGGAGTCATGCCCAGCATCATGCTGATGTAGCTAACATCAATCGAGCACATCTCCGGATGGTTCCCTGGAACATCTCCATAGGGACAGTTGTTGGCCAGCAAGATGAACCCCTCCGGGCGTGTTTCCCAGCTCGCCATGTAGCCATGCTCGACGAGATAGGCCACCAGCCGATCCAGCCGCGTCTCGATTGTCTCACTGTTAGAAGAGAGAGGGGTTGTCTCGGCCATTTGGGTGGCTACTCCCTGGATGATCCGTCTAATTTGCTGAGGGCTCAGTGTGTGCTTCATCTCGTCCAGGAGGTAGGACAACATCGTTTGCAAGTTGTTCGGGAAGAGTCCTTCGGCTTTTTCAGTCAGACGGTAAACATACTTGGGGCGCCCTGGCGAAGCACGGTGACGAATCTCCGGCGATCCAACCAACCCCTCACTACGCAGGACATCCAGGTGATGGCGTACGGTGACCGGCGTCAGCTCATCCAGTAATATACTGATCTCATCAACAGTCGCCTCACCATGCTGTTTGAGATATTCCAGGATCTTTTGGCGTGTTTTTTGCATCGGAATACTTTTACCTTTGGGCTTACGCTGCCGAATATAGCGAGGACGCAGGCGAACGCGGATTGACTTCAAAATAGCTATTAGTTTTTGGCTGTTAGCTGTTGGCTTTCGACGGTGTTCACGAATGTATCGCGCATTGCGAAACATTCGCGACAATCAACAATGATATCCCATTTTTCACGCCTCACGTTTGACCTCTCGCGCACAGACACCACAGGAAGCACCGGATAGCTGAGTAGTTATAAAGCATGTAGAAAATCTGCGTTCGTCAGCGTGAATCGGCGTCCGGCATTTCTTGACTGTGGTTAAGTCCTGACTATATTGCCGATCCTGACCGAACAGGTAAAGCACGAAATGTATCATCCGCATTCTATTCCGACAGCAGGCTAATGTCAAACACGGCAATTACTCGAGAGCATACCATGTTCGGGACAAGGTTTCGACGTTCACCGTCTGCCCTACCTTTCTGGATGCCCTTTCCCTTCAACGATCTTGACCATGGCCCGAATACCGATCACTTTGCGATAGCAGAAGATGCCCATTGTCATCGCCCCAGTCATTTGATGCTGCCGTTCCAGCGGTTATAATGGGTACGATAGTTCCTACCAGGATAAAGCAGGTGATGGATCAAGATCATCCGAAACCCGGATGTGTTGCCGGCTGACAGCAGCTGTTATGCAGTGAAAAACTGAATCAGCGCGAATATGGGGGGCAGACTTCAATTTGCTGTTATGCTGCAATATGTTACTCGTCACTATCTTCAAAGGAACTGTCGATGATCAAAATGCTCACCATAGGGAATGACAACAGGCTTTTGACTCGTCACTCGTCACCCAAACGACTACAAGTCGTCCATCACGCATCACTATTTTCAGAGGAGGACTCCATGACCCTCAGCCAGGAACAGATTACCCACATTGCCGAGCTTGCCAGGCTTGCCCTGACAGATGTAGAGAAAGCGCGGTTCCGAGAACAACTGTCAGATGTTCTCGATTATGCCGCGCGTTTACAGGAAGTTGATACCTCAGCCATCCCCCCGATGGCCAGCGTGCTGCCGGTTGATACAGTCATGCGAGATGACGTTGCCCGGCCCGGAATGCCGCCGGAGCAGATCCTGGCCAATGCTCCTGATCAAGAAGATAACATGTTCCGTGTCCCGGTAATTTTGGAGTGATGTACGATGACTGAGTTGACTGAACTCTCTATTCACAAAGCCCATGTCTTGCTCAAGAAGGGCGAGCTGTCTTCCGTCGATCTGACCCAGGCTTATCTCGACCGTATTGCCGTGTTGGATGACCGGATTCATGCTTTCCTGGCCGTTACATCCGATCAAGCCCTGGTGCAGGCTCGTCGCGCGGATGAGCGTCGAGCACAGGGCGAGGATAACCCACTGTTGGGCATCCCGGTGGGCTACAAAGATGTGTTATGCACCAAAGGCGTCGAGACCACCTGCGGCTCGAAGATTCTGTCCGGTTACCGACCACCGTACAATGCGACTGTGATCGATAAAATGGAGGCGCAGGGCGCGGTGATGCTCGGCAAGACCAACATGGACGAGTTCGCCATGGGTTCGTCTACCGAGAACTCCGGCTATGGCACGACTCGAAATCCCTGGGATACCGGGCGCGTGCCCGGCGGATCGAGCGGAGGAAGCGCCGCAGCTGTGGCCGCTCAGATGGCCATGGCTGCGTTGGGCTCCGATACCGGTGGCAGCATCCGCCAGCCGGCTTCCTTGTGTGGTGTTGTTGGACTGAAGCCGAGCTATGGGCGTGTCTCGCGCTATGGGCTGGTTGCCTATGCCTCCTCGCTCGATCAGATCGGGCCATTTGCGCGCAGCGTAGCCGATGCCGCGTTGCTGCTTGGCGCCATCGCCGGGCACGATCCGCTGGACTCAACCTCGGTCGATACGCCTGTTCCCAACTACACTGCCGCGCTCACTCCCAACCTGAAGGATGTGCGGGTGGGCATTCCGACAGAATACTTCATTGAGGGGATCGAGCCCGCCGTTGAGCAGACCGTCCGGATCGCCATCGACCAGCTCAAAGAGCTTGGCGCGGAGGTTCGGGAGGTTGGCCTGCCGCATACCGATATGGCGCTGCCGGTCTACTACCTGATCGCTCCGGCGGAAGCCTCTGCCAACCTGGCGCGCTTCGACGGTATTCGCTACGGCCCACGGGAGCAGGGCAATTCGTTGTGGGATACTTACTGCCAGACCCGAGAGGCGGGCTTCGGACCGGAGGTCAAGCGGCGTATCATGTTGGGAACTTACGCGCTTTCGGCCGGCTACTACGATGCCTACTATTTGAAGGCTCAAAAAGTGCGGACGCTGATCAAACAGGATTTCGATGCTGCCTTTGGGCAGGTCGATGTCATTGCCTGTCCGGTCTCGCCGACCACGGCTTTCCGGATCGGTGAAAAGGTCGATGATCCGTTGCGGATGTATCTGTCTGACGTCTTCACGCTGGCAGTCAACCTGGCAGGCAACTGCGGCATATCTGTTCCCTGTGGGTTCGATGAGAATGGGCTGCCCATCGGTTTGCAGATTATCGGCCCGGCTTTTGGCGAGGAGCGCATCCTGCAAACTGCTCACGCTTATGAGCAAGCAACAGAGTGGCATCGACGTGTGCCCACACTGGGTGGTTGAGAACCAGACATTGCAGGGTCAAACGATCACACATTGAACAGCATTCACACAATCAGGGACTATGGCTTGTCAGAAAACGTTCTGGACAGTCTTGTACGCACAAAAGACACTGACTTTGCTCAGTACATTATCTGACAAGCTATAGCATGCCTATTTTGAGAGCCACCCGCTCTCGCTCCCAAGACAATAAAATGGCCTACAAGTTACAGTGCAGGCCCTCTATTGCCTATTAAGGTGAGCCCCATGACAGCACTGCGTTTTGTGCTATTCATGGGGTGGCTCGTGTGACAGTGTGTTCACGCATCCGACCTGACAAGGTTAGACATTTCCCCAGAGTGTAGCTGGCGCGCAGTTCTATTGCCCACTCGCCCTATGGATAGTGTCTCCTAACTCGCTTTTCCGACAGGCTGCTAGATGTGATCGAAACGCTCTATGTTGAATACCAGGATAGTAGCCCCACCAACAGTGACCTCAGTATAAGCACCTGAAGTCAGGACTGCCTCGCCAGGATCCAGGCTGACAGGTATCAGCCTGGATCGTTGGTGACAGACCTTCTTCAAGACAGTGATCACACCATCTACCCGGTCGTCTTCAGTTGCGCATAAGAGTGTCGAGTTACCCTGGCGGAAGAAACCACCGGTTGAGGCAACCCGAGTCACGCTCTCGCCGGCTTCGGTCAAGGCGGCCATAACGGCATCGGCATCTATATCTTGTACCACTGCTAGAACCAGCTTCATGACCAAAAACTCATCTCATAAATATGTGAAAACTGATTGATTGAAGAACTGTGACGCAACAACTACTCCCTATTTGCTGCTCTCGCGCACAGATTCGGGAAAGTTGTTAATTTCTTGTTCCTTCAAAATGGAAAAGTCTCCATTACCAAACTATTTTAGCTTCTCAAACTGATCAGGGATATCTTTGGCCCACGCCGGAAAAGCATCAACACGATTTTCGCAATCACCGTTCAGTGCAAACGCAACCCCAACACCCCTTTGAGATAGTCGATCGTCCGGTTGTACATAAGTCCGGATGCGCCGAACCACCTCCTAAAGATCGCCCCCTGGTGGGCTGTCAGATAGATGCGGATCTTGCGCGATTTGGTCACGATACTTGCGAAGCCCGTGCATTCGGGCAGCAAAGATATCCAGGATTGACAGGAGATCAGCCGTGAGCTCGCCGGCCGGGCCAGCAAGATGAGATTTGCTGAGAACCACGACCTTCCCACCGTTGCGTTCGATGAGCCACTCAATAAGCTCAAATCCAAACCTTGCCAATCTGTCGCGGTGGGCAACCACAAGCGTGAGTTGATCCCCCGACAGACTTCGTTCTAGTATAGCTCTAAGCCCTTTTCGTTTGAAGTTGAGTCCCCCAGCAATATCGGAGATGACTTCACATCCCGGATAGTGGCTGGTGAGATATTCAATTTGTCGAGCGAGATCGTCCTTCTGCCGGTATGAACTCACTCTGGCATACAACACAATACCTGTCTTCAGTTGCTGGCCCAAAAAGGCATCGATTGCAAACAATCGCTGACCACCAGGCGTTCGCACCGAGGGAATGGCACCTGTATCCGCATACTTGCGGATCGTGTGGGGATGTAGTCCACTTCTCTCGCATGCCTCTCTGAGCTTCACGTAGCGCATATAATCGATTGTAATATTAATGCCCGCTATCTGTCAACCTTATCTAGCACACAACGGTTCATCTGTCTGCTTTCGATATCCATGACCAGTTAACATATCCCACATCGTGAAACATGCAAGACAACAGACAATGACATTCCATGTATCACGGTAAGTTTGACCTATTACTCAAAACCGCGGTAGGCAGCACCAAGTCAAGTCGAGTAGTTACTCTAAAATTATACTTGAGGACTATTCTCTGGCATAATCCTCGTCGAAATGGTATCCGATAGCTTTCAGCGCATCAGGGAATGAGAATTTATTACTCGATGATCAAATTTTTGGTCTGTGCCATCGGGTGATCAGTTTAAAATCTGACATAGTCTCTATATTTTTTGTGTTTGCACATTTGTTCCGCTCGGAAAAGGTTTTTGGACATGGCTTAAGCCATATCGATACGCTCACTGTCATTCCTGCAAAAGCGGGAATCCACTGTCTCAGGAACCGGCGTCTTCCCATCCATGTCTGAGCACATCATTTGGTGGCGATGTCCACAAAACTTGAACATCAAGCGTAACCTAAAACTCGTCACTCATCACTCAAAACTATCAAGCAGCCGGCACCAATCACTGAATAGTTACGCGAAAAATAGTGATCAGGCGTTTATCGATTGGTTGCCACAGCCCCAATTGCCGTTGGTATGAAATTGTGCTCTTCCAGGTAGCCAATAATACGTGTGGCACTCTCTTCCGGCGTCTCTTGATCGGTATGGATGACAATCTCCGGATTGACTGGTGGTTCGTAAGGATCCGAGACACCTGTGAAATTTGGGATCTCTCCAGCGATAGCCTTGGCATACATTCCTTTAACATCGCGCTCGACACAGACATCCAATGGAGCGTCGATGAAGACCTCGATGAAATTAGTGGTCTCGGCTCTGACCTGATCACGCACGGCCTGGTAAGGTGAGATGAAGCAGGCGATCACCCCTACATTGTTGCGTGAGAGCAACTTGGCAACAAACGTCACGCGCTCGATGTTCTTGTCGCGGTCTTCTTTACTAAAACCCAGGTCGCGGGTCAGCGATTGGCGCACCACATCGCCATCAAGCCGCTCGATCTTCAAATCCCTCCCCAACAGTTCTGCCTCGACGATCCTGGCAATCGTTGTCTTACCTGCGCCGGAGAGACCGGTCATCCATACTGTAAAGCCTTGTTGCTCGATCAAATGTACCTCACCTATATTGATGATTTTTTGCGGGCCGGAGTATAACCAATCCGGCATGGGTGGGCGAATCACCTATGCTGCCATTAGACTTTATTGGCAATAGACATGCTATGCGTAACTCAGTTGTTTCCGATAAAGTCTATTTATTCTCAATGGCAACGTTGACGCTCTTGCTTATGTATGTTACGATGAAGCCCGCTATCGAGGTTCTGTTGATATTGCCTTATACTCGATGATCAAGTTTTTAACATTGGTAGGTGATCAGTAATCAGTTTTCAGTGATCAGTTTTTTTATCGTACAGCAACGACTATG
>JAFGLD010000268.1 GCA_016928235.1 Anaerolineae bacterium
GAGTACACATAGGATTGCTCTCAAATCCTAACCCGGTTGTGCTTGCCGACAGCAAGTTATGCGGTAGTGCGGTTTTTACATATTTACGTTTTATGTTTTTTCGGCCACTTTGCCCATAGCACCAAACCTTGATCATCGAGTAACAGCATCTTTAGTTTCGGCACCCAAGAAGAAGCCCATAAAACTTTTTCGGAAAACTATACTCACCTGGTATGCTGAATTTGTGTCCGGATAAGATCATCGCCGGGTGGGTGTAAGGAATCATAATATGACGCGGTTGTTTAAGCAATTTTGGAAGCTTCGAAGTAGCAACTATGTTAACATCAAGTTCATCTTAGATACGGCTCTCTGGACTCTTGCGGCGCCTCTGGCCTTCTTATTGAGACTGGAGGAAAATTTTGGGACCTTCTTGCAAGCCGCAATTGTGTATACCATTGTTGGAGCTGTCATCAAGGCTGTGGTCATCAAATACTATGGCCTTCACCGGCAATCCTGGCATAAGGTAGGTGTCAAGGATCTGTATCGGATCATCTGCGTGGTTGGGCTTACAGCACTGGTATCACTTGCGCTGGCATCTCTGGTCAATCCGATCCTCCGTATTCCTCGGAGCGTGCCATTGATTGACGGAGGATTGGGACTGCTGACGCTCTCGTTTGCCCGACTTGCCACCCGTCTGGGCTATGAACAAAGCGCCCTTGCGCAATCCAACCGTCCCAGCCGGCGAATTCTCATCATTGGGGCCGGCGAGGCCGGAACGTTGATTGCCCGTGAGATGATCCGGCACCCGGAGGCCGGTCTGCGCCCGATTGGATTCCTGGATGATGAGCCCAGCAAGCGGCGTGAGAGCTATCTAGGTCTCCCAGTGCTGGGTGTCATCGATGACTTACCAAAGATTATCAAGGTAAACCAGATCGATGAGGTGCTGATTGCCATGCCGTCGATCTCCGGCGCTGCCATACGGCGAATCATCGATATTGCGCGCCAGGCCAAATCGCCGTATCGAATCATTCCTGGTGTATTCGATATCTTGAGCGGTCATGTCTCGTTGTCTAACATTCGCGAAGTCCGGGTCGAAGATTTGTTACGTCGAGAGCCTGTTCAGCTTAACCTGGAAGAGATTGCGGCCTATCTGCAAGACCGTGTTGTCCTGGTAACCGGTGCTTGTGGCTCGATCGGCTCTGAGATTGTGCGTCAGGTGCTTACCTACAAACCGAAACATTTGGTATTGCTCGATCGCAACGAGAATGCTGTCTATTTGCTTGAACGTGAGCTTCAGAACAGCCATCCCCAGGCCTGTTTCTCAACGATCATTGGCGATGTTCGCCGGAGAGACAAGCTCGATCGTATTTTTCAGGCTCACCGTCCGAATGTTGTGTTCCATGCGGCAGCTTACAAGCATGTCCCACTGATGGAAGCCCACCCGGACGAGGCTATACTGAACAATGTAGGGGGAACCAGGAACCTGCTCGACATGGCACTTGCCTACAATGTCGAACGTCTCGTGAATATCTCGACCGATAAGGCAGTCAACCCCACGTCTATCATGGGATCCTCCAAGCGCATCGCAGAGTACCTGGTTGAGCAGGCGGCTGAGAAGACCGGTCCCGGGCAAAGCTTTGTCTCTGTCCGTTTTGGCAATGTGTTGGACAGCAATGGCAGTGTAGTGCCTATTTTCAAAGAACAAATCCGTCGGGGCGGACCTGTGACGGTTACGCACCCTGACATGACTCGCTATTTCATGAGTATCCCGGAAGCCACTCAGCTTGTTCTCCAGGCAGCCGGGCTTGGTGAGAGCAAGGCCATCTACATTCTCGATATGGGTGAGCCGGTCAAGATCGTCGATCTTGCAAGAGATATGATCCGACTCTCAGGGTTCGAGCCGGAAGTCGATATTCCCATTCAGTTCATGGGGAAGCGCCCAGGCGAGAAGCTATTTGAGGAGCTACGA
This sequence comes from Anaerolineae bacterium, assembly GCA_016928235.1. GTDB lineage: Bacteria > Chloroflexota > Anaerolineae > Aggregatilineales > UBA3940 > JAFGMS01. The sequence goes on from JAFGLD010000268.1 coordinate 1,949, forward strand.
GCGGCGGAACCGGGAACCACCGAGACCAAGTATGATAAGATTCTTGTTCTTCACAAGAACGGGGCCAATCAGCAGGATTTTGTCTCTCAATTAGAGGCACTGATGAGTGCCGGTCAGTCAGGCAACCATGTCGAAATCAGAAGTCTCATCAAGCAGATGATTCCATCATATCAGCCCAACAGCGAACAGTTGGAGGCCGATGAGGAGATATTCCGGGTGTAGATAGAGCCGTTGTTGGTCTTCTATTGCGTTTCGCTCATTTGCTTGCTCATCGTTTGCTTACCAACTGTCTTTCCTGCCAACCCCGGTCTATTTTTCTTGCGGATAATGATAGTAGGATTGATAGTAGCCGCTTGCAGCAGGCGAAACCCGGTTCAGCACAACGCCAAGCAGCCGGATGCCGGATTGATCGATCTGTTCCTTGGCACGGTGAAGGGCTCTTCCATGTGTCGCTTCGGATAGAACAACCAGCAGAGCTGCATCACAATAGCGGGAGAGCAGCGTCGTATCAGCAACCGCCAACAGCGGTGGGCAATCAAATATGATGATATCTGCCTGTGCACGCAAATTCTCGATCAGGTCAGCCATCCTTTGCGAGCCCAACAGATCGGCCGGGTTGGGGGGCAATGGGCCGCTGGGTAACAAATAGAGGCCATCGATCTCAGTCGCATTCAGGCAATCGTTTACACTGACATCGTCCATTTGCAGGAGCGCAGAGGTAAGTCCACGGTCATTGGATTGGTTAAACATCTTGTGAAGGGATGGCCGTCTGAGGTCCGTATCGACAAGAATGACACGTTTGCCTGATTGGGCCAGCGCAATGGCCAGGTTAGCCGCCGTCGTGCTTTTACCTTCTACCGGACCACTGCTTGTTACCACCAGAGTAGACACACGCTCACCGGCTTCGGCAAATTCGAGATTGGCGCGCAGCACCCGGTAGGCCTCAGCAATAACCGATCGGGGCTCTAACGCTGTTACCAGGACACCATGTCCATTGGCCCGGATATTCCCGATGATGCCCAGCGTTGGCGCGCCGGTGATGTGCTTGATCTCCACATCGGATTTGACCGTCTCTCGAAGATACTCGATCAGGATAATGATCCCTACGCCTGCCATGATACCGATCACGATTCCCATCATGGTGTCACGTGTCGGGCTGGTAAGTTTCTTTCCCCACTGGGCTGTTTCAGAAACGGTTATCTTGTCAGTCGTTTTTAGCCGCATCTCAGTGTAGCCCTGGAGCAGAGTGGCATGATTACCACGTTTCTCGGTGAGCAACTCTTCCAATCGGTTTCTTTCGGCGGTTCCCTCCAGTGATGTCTCCTCTCTGAGGGCCTCAAGCCTGGCTTCGGTGTTGTCAATATCCGCTTGGGAACGTTGGATTTCTTCCGACAGGATAGCGAGCTGATCGGCGTAACGGTTAGCCTGATCTTCCTGGTTCTGCTCGACAAACACAGCAACAATCTTATTGGCAATGTCTGCTGCCCGCTGAGGATCTGTATCGCGAACACTGAGCACCAGGAGATTTGTATCACGGATGGGGGTGGCTGTAATTTGGCGCTCCAGTAAATCAGGGCTGGTAGCCAAGCCGAGATCAGCGATGACTTTTTCTAAGACCGGTCGTTGATGTAACAGTTCGGCATAAGTGGCTGCAACACGCTGGCCTGCCAGCACTGCCTGCTCATCAGGCAACGATCCGGGAGCCTGGTAGATAAGCACATTCGTCGATGCTTCATATATCGGATCCTTGAACAGGCTGATGCCAAATGACACACCTCCGCCCAGCACGGCCAGCAAGATAACCAACCACCACCAACGACGTGCGAGAAGCAGGTATTGTCTGAGTTCCAAAATTTTATCTCCCAATGCTTGTTCTTTATAGAATGGTTCAACGTATGCCGGCTATAAGCTGAGAGATCCACTATGCTCAGTAGTGTGACACACGGCAAAAGCCGCCGATATTATAACCCACTTACAAGTTTCTTCCATTCATTGTATTTATCCATCAGATTGCTGAACTATCCCTTATCTTCTCAACTCGACTTTGCATATTGGGAGCTACTCGACACTTCTGTCGATTTCTGCTTTCGCGGGGATGACAGCAGTAACCATGTTTGAGACATGAAAAGCGTGAGAAGTCCGAAAGACGAAGCTACTGTTTTTATATGCATAGGTTGAGCACCAACGCTCATCGGGTCAATTCACGCAGGAGCCGGATATCGACAGTGATGTCTTTGAAAGCATCAAAGGTCAGGTTCCCCGGATCGATCTTGAGCGCATGGCAGACATGCTTGAATATCCTTGCATAGCTGCTCGTGATCCCATCGGCCGTGTCAAGCCCCAGCTTCGCTGCCAGGACGCGAATGCCCTCCGGCGATCCCTCGATCTCCAGGAACCAACCAAATGGCAGCTCGTCGATGACCGCTTCTACATCGCCCAAGACAAACGTCTCACGGCGCTTTTCGTAGCGCCAGTAAGGCTTGTAGCCTAATACTTCCAGTGCCGCCAGCATGGCAGGCCCATCACTGATTTCAAGCTCGATTTCGTTGCGGAAGCTCAGAGAGGGATCGGAGGAGGCGGCAGGCGTCTTGACGGTCAGGTATGTGGCGAGAGCACCGGGGCTTTTGCTTTGCCGCAGCCGTAGCACGATGTGTTTTTTTGTTAACTTCCGGCCGGTATTATCCAGACGCAGGTTGTCCTCAAAGCATCGCCCGCGCGATATCGCTCCCAGAAGCAGCAAGTGTTCACGCATGGCAACCGGATCACCCAGCACAAATTTGATCTCGATTTCCTGGTACTCAGCCATACCTACCTCCGATTGGCGTTGACGGATAAGAAACAATATGACACAAAGCAGGACAGGTTACATGATTGAATAGTTGGGGCATCCGTCTCCGATCATCCGGAAAACGGAGTACAATACAGGCCGTCAGACGGTGCAAGCATCACTTCTGAATACGATCAGCCATTGACCTCAAGGAGTCTCTATGATACACCTCAAGAGTGTTACCATGCAGCCCGAGAAATACCCAACTCGGGATCACTACCCCTTTACGCTGCCCATCTTCCATCAAACAAGATGCATAACCTTCAATACACCTGTGACGCTATTCGTTGGCGAGAATGGCACCGGCAAGTCGACTTTATTGGAGGCTATTGCACAAGCTTGCGGAATCCATATCTGGCGGCCATCGGAAGGCGTTCGCTACGAGACAAATCAATACGAGGGTCATTTATCTCGTTATCTGACAATCGAGTGGGCGCGGGGGATTGTGCCCGGCTCCTTTTTCGGCTCGGACATCTTCCGGCACTTTGCGCGGATTCTGGACGAATGGGCAGCGAGCGATCCCGGCCAGTTGGCATACTTTGGGGGCAAGTCATTGGTGACACAATCGCATGGCCAGTCTTTTATGTCCTTCTTCAGAAGCCGCTATCAAATCAGGGGACTTTACCTGATGGATGAGCCGGAAACAGCCCTATCTCCCCAAAGCCAGCTTGAATTGCTCGACATCTTGGGGAAGATGGGTGAAGCGGGACATGCCCAATTCATCGTCGCTACCCACTCACCGATCCTGTTGGCCTGTGCCGGCGCTACAATCTACAGCTTCGATCATATTCCAGCCCAGCCGGTAGCTTACAGAGAGACCAGGCACTACCAGATTTACCGGGATTTTCTGATCGAGACAAACACCGCTCAGTAAAGGGAATATTGAGCACTGTATGAAGCAGATGTGGCTCGCTCACTCGACGGTTACCTGTACCAACAACACGCGATCTCCCAGGCTCTTCCCCAGGGCATCCAGGGCAGGCAGTCGATCCATGGTTACCGGGTCGTACCAGCCAACCTGGAGCCGGTAGGTACCAGGGGGTGTGTCAGGATCGACCTGAAGGGCCAATCGTTCAACCGATCTCTCCCCCATCGACCAGGCTGAGGTGGGGTGATAGCCACCCCCAGGCGGGCTGTCCATCTGCCCCCAGATGCGCTGCTCATCATCGACCAGGTGAGTAAAGATGGTGTAATCATGCTCCATTGTCTGCTCGGCTTCCCACGAAAGGGCAACTTGCAGGATACCGCCAGGGTTGATCTGCGTACTGCTGACCCCGTAGCCGGTCAACCGGATCGACGCTCCGAAGCCAACATCGATGGGCTCAGAGGGTTGCACATCGCCGACAATGTACAATTCCAGTCCACCGTCCACATAATCGCCATGATAGGCGCGGAAAGCATGATCGCTCAGCCAGTTTTCCAGCCCATGCCCAAAATCCCAATCGCGCGCGTTGCTGAAGAGCACCAGCCATAACCGGCTATATCCGGCCTCGATCTCGGTCATCATATCCTGGGTAGCCGGATCGTCCCAAGGAGCAGGTGGCGGGAACCAGTAAGCAGGAATTTCCTTGAAGCCGTAATAATCGTACAGGTAGCTCTGCTCAGGACTGAGCAGCAAAAACGCATCGCCGGTTTGAGCATGCCGGGCTACATATCCCATCAACTCACGATACCCACTCTTGGCATAGGCCGGGTCGTGATAGTAATGACTGAGCGAATAGACATTAATCCCCACCGTCAGCGCCAATCCCAGGCCGCCAGGTATGAGCAAGGGCAAATGGGATTTCCCTATCGACCGCAGCCCGGCTGCCAGCAGGATCAGGTAGGCCGGAAAGGCCACTAACAAGAATCGCTCGTAAAAGAACGGCATGATCGGGCCAACCAGCCACGCAATCAACATTGGTACAGCCAGGTAGAGCACCATCAATATGGCCGAGCCACGCCCTTTGCCGCTGTGCCCCTTCAAAATGTCGACGATCCCCAACGCGACCAGCGCAGCCAGGCCCAGTGCAAGCCACTTTGCGCCGGATGAAGCATGGGTTCCGCCACCAAAAGCAATCAACGTCCGTACCCAGACATCATGCATCCCCGATGGACCCCAGGCATCGAAACGGGTATTGGCGCGCCCAGAGAGAAAGCCGGTTTGGGCAATGATCCAGGGCAGGTAGGCAACAGCCAGGACAACCTGACCGCCGATCCACGACATCAGCCAGGGCTTCCGTTTCCATCCCCACCACAGCATATACAGGTTTTCAGCCGCGATGACAAAGAAAACATAGTAATGGCTATACATGGCAGCCAATGTGGTGAGCAGATAGATGGCCAGCCAACCAATCGATTTTTGAGACCATGGCCGGGCATCATCTCTACCGGCCAGCCGCAGGCATGCGTAGACCGAGATCGCTGTGAGCGCCGCAGCCCAGGCATACATGCGGGTTTCCTGGCTGTAGTAGACCGCAAACGAAGACAGGGCTGCCAGCCCGGCCGCCAGCAAGCCGGATTGCCTGCCGAGAGATCGGTATCCCAGCACATAGATCGTCGTGACCAGCAGCATCCCAGGGATCACGGAGAGGAAGCGAGTGGCAAAGGGGCCATCACCCGCTACAGACATCCAAAAGTGAAGCAGTGTATGAAACAGCGGGGGATGGGTATCGGTGCCGCCGGCAACAACCTGTGACAAAGGAAGCTTGCCGACCGTGATGCTGAAAGCTTCGTCACCCCAGATGGGGTGGTGGTCGAGGTGGTAGACCCGCGAAGCAAAGGCCATCAACAAGATAAGTATCGGCAAGACAATGGGTAGACGGGTTTGTTTCATAGGTAGATAGTATATGTCTGATACTCGATGATCAAGGTTTGGTACTATGGGCAAAGTGGCCGAAAAAACATAAAACATAAATATGTAAAAACCGCACTACTGCATAACTTGCTGTCGGCAAGCACAACCGGGTTAGGATTTGAGAGCAATCCTATGACTCCGCTGAAAAAACTCGATTTTGCGAAAAGGCATTTTCCTTCGCAATACGCTTCTGGCCTGATACCAGAAGCGATAAGCGGTTTTCTTGCGATAGGGCATCATTTTTGATATGCATACCAGCAAAA
>JAFGLD010000269.1 GCA_016928235.1 Anaerolineae bacterium
AAAATCTAGAAGATTGGTGGTAGTAAGCTTCTTATCTTGCTTGTACCACGGTATTGCCCATTGAGACACTCCCCATCGCGAGCGCGGCCTGCCGTGCTGATCTCGCGCTGATCGGGTTGCGTCGCGAGGGGCAACCCGATCGTGCCGGGATGAACACGCAGTCTTAACTCGTCACCCGCCACTCGTCACTCGTTTCAAGGAAGACAATAACTTCTTATGGGTATTGGGTTATAATGTCCTTATGAGCATATACACCCCCCCAAGATATATTGTGTGGAGCACAGACCAGATCGACCTGTCTGATCCTTTCCAGCATCGTTGGTATATCTGGCAGGTGCTGACACACGGACGGGCAGAAGACATCCGCGCCCTGAATTTGGATGAGGTTGCGGATGTTCTCGATGAAATTGTCTTGCCTGAAGATGTACGTAACCTCTGGGAACGCTTCTTGGAGATCCGTTGTGCTGAAGGGTAAAGGCATACTATCGAGTTTTCAGAGAGCCTTTTTGCGGTTATTTGCCGCACTGCCCGACCAGGAGCAATTCTACCTGACCGGCGGGGCGGCGCTGGCTGAATACCACCTCGCGCACCGGTTATCCTATGACCTCGATTTCTTCACTAGTGAGCCTGACCTGGTTGTTCCGTTCTCATACCGGGTGGAGCTGGCTGTCCAGTCTGCCGGCATGCGGGTGACCACCGTGCGTCGCTTTGCCAGCTTTGTTGAGTTCCAAATAGGCCAGGACGAGCAAGAACTCAAGATCGATCTGGCATTGGATTCGCCGTTTCGCCTGGCTCCAGTTGAGTTGGGCGATTCCGGCGTGATGGTCAATGCTTTTCGGGATATTCAGGCTGACAAAACGCTGGCTTTCTTTGGTCGTGCTGAACCGCGCGACGCAGTAGACTTGTATTTCATGCTGCAAGAAACCGGCTTTGAAGAACTGGCAGAATTGGCCCACCAGAAGGACGCCGGTTTTGACCTCTACTGGTTTGCCGTTGCTCTCAACCGTGTCACAAGCTTCCCCGATGAGATCGAGCGTTGGCCGATCAAGATGTTGGTGGATTGCAATCCGGCTGAGTTGAAGCAGGCTTTTCAGAGCCTGGCTATGCGTATTATGGCAGAACATACTGGAGGGGCCTGACGCTCGACTTCACCAACAAAGGCCCAACGAGGATTAGAACCCCCCGGCTACAGTTGTAATGTCCACTCGAAGTGGACAGGGTTGGCGCGGTTTCGTAGGGGCGACCCGCGGTCGCCCGTGTGCGTCGATGGAGACCGGCCAACCATGCCTCTATCTGCGTGATACGCTCTCGCCGTGACCCTTCTCCGCTGATCCTCCGGTGCTCGGCCGGTGATCCTCTGGTTGATCGCTCCGCCGCTTGCGTCGGCATCGAGCCGGCTGCCGTGCCGATCACACGCTGATCGGGTGTGTTGAAAATCCCCACAGATATGTGTAGTATTAGATTAGGTGAATATGAACCAGGAGCTTATGGATGCCCACCTTTCTCCTTGACGAGAATGTGCACAAGCCTGACAACATCATCGAGCGTTGCAAGAAAGAGGGCATCGAGGTTCTACGTGTACATCAACTGAGGTTGAATCAGACGGATGATCCTGTCATCTTTCAATACGTCCTTGAAAACGGGTACGTGTTCGTTACCGGGAACATCAAGGACTTTCGCGCAGACGCTATTCGATGGGCGCAAGAAGGACATGATTTTCCGGGGGCAATCTGGTTACAGCCGGAGAAATATCGGAATGTCGAGGGGATTATCCGCAAGATCATCGAGGTAGCGGCAGTATATGAGAGCGATGTGGTCAAAGAATGGTGGCTGGATTGAAAGCCAATCCGAGCCAGGAAGGAAGAGTGTCCAATGGTAAGTACGATAGTGATGAGTATCGATTATATTGTCAAATCGCCCCAGGTATGTGGCGGTGCTGCCCATTTGGCCCAGACGCGACTGACGGTGCACTCGCTGATCGGACAGATGAAGGATGGCGCGACGATTGAAGAGCTTCTGGAAGGTTATGCACATCTCCCGCTCACCCGTGCCCAGGTTCATGCCGCCCTGGCGTATTATTACGACAACCAGGCAGAGATCGATGCCTTGTTGGGCGAAGAAGCGCTGCTCTTGGGTCAGATCAAGAGAGAAAGCATTGATATCCGCAGAGATAGCGAGGAGTTCATTACTGCAAGAGAAGCTTCTGAGCGGCTGGGTTTGTCAGCTCACAGCTCTCAGATTGCCCACCTGTGTCAAGAGGGGAAGCTGACTTGCAAGAAGGTCGCCAATCGGTGGTTTGTCTCGCTCGCCAGTGTCGAGGCTTATGCAGCCGGCAACCGGAAGCCGGGACCAAGACAATCGATCCCACATTCGACCAGCAAGACTGCGTGAGGTCGATACCACCCGGTGGCATCGATGAGCAAACGCTGGGCAACGGCGTGGTCAACGACTTTGCCTACAACCCCGTCTCCAACCGCCTCGACCGCATCCTGACGGCCAAACCCGGCTACCTGGCGCTGGTCGACCTCTCCCCCGCCGCGCTATCGGGTCGAGACGGCGGCAGGGCCAGACCCTAAGGGTTTGTGACCGTGGCAGCGTGCATGGCCGTGCCGACAGCATACGACCCGCGCGTGTTGAGAGGTGATCGGTGGGAAACCCTTAGGGTCTTTGCGTACGCTGATCGGGTTGCGTTGCGAGGCCCAACCGCCTATCATTCGGACAACCTGCACGTTAACATCGACCGTTCACAGCCCACAGCCCCGTCCGACGGCTCGATCCGGAGTGAGCACGTAGTCTCAACTCGTCACTCGTCACTCGTCACTCGTCACTCGTCACTCATCACTGCCGTTCGGCTACACCGGCCAGCGTCGCGAGGCCCAACCGCCTATCATTCGGACGGCCTGCGCGGTAACATCGACCGTTCACAGCCCACAGCACCGCCCAACACATCGAAGCCGGGATGAGCGTATCGCCTTAACTCGTCCCCCGTCACCGCCGTTCAAACAGGTCTCACGTTCAAGAGTTGGGCATGTAAAGCGTGGCGTCATAGTATTTGAGGTAAAATATAGGGAAAAGGTAAGATCTCGGAACAGGAGGACAAAGACGTGAGCGACTACACATTGCCCCCCGCGACTGAACAGATGATCTCGGATCTGAGGCGCTCACCTGGGTTGCCCCTGATTGTCGAGCAGTTTCAGACTATCTTGCAATCCGAGCATGAAAGACGCCAGCAATTCTACGAGGAGCTACAGGAGACACAAAAGGCCGAGTTCATCAACGGGGAGATTGTCATGCAATCGCCGGTCAAAATGCGCCATAGCAATGCCAGCGAAAACCTGTTTACTCTGTTCAAGGTCTATATCCACAAGCATCAATTAGGTTATGTAGGTCATGAGAAAATCCTGGTGACGCTAACCCGTAATGACTATGAACCTGACATATGCTTCTTCGGAACGGCCAAAGCTCAGGCCTTTACTCCCGACCAGATGAAATTCCCCGCGCCGGATTTTGTAGCTGAGGTGCTATCTCGCTCAACCGAGGCTGTTGATCGGGGCATCAAGTTCGAAGATTACGCCTTGCATGGCGTCGAGGAGTACTGGCTGGTCGATCCTGTTCAAGAATTTGTAGAACAGTATGTCCTGCAAGAGAGTATCTATACACTCATTACGAAATCCAAGACTGGGACGATCGACAGTGTAGCTGTAAAGGGATTGAATATCCCGGTACGGGCAATTTTCGACGCTGGCGAACATATCTCCGCATTGCAAGCTATTGTTATGAGAACCGCCGAGGACTAGAGGCGGACAGGCACATGTGTATCATCGTAGGGGCGATCCGCGGTCGCCCGTGTGCGTCGATGGGGACAGGCCAACCAGGCCTCTGCCTGCGTAAAATGCACTCGCGGCAGGCCTTCTCCGATGATCCTCCGGTGATCTGCCGGTGATCCTCTGGTTGATCGCTCCGCCGCTTGCGTCGGCATCGAGCCGGCTGCCGCGCCGATCACACGCTGATCGGGTTGCGGGGTGAGGCCCATTTGAGGAGATGCAGATTTCTGGACTGTGGGCCGGCATCCGCCCTGGATACCCATCGAGGGTAGATGCCATTCCATGCGTTTTCGACAGTCATGCTTGTGCTGCTTCGATTCCCGGTATCCTCCAACTCCCTTCCCAAGCTTTGAATTCGCTCCCAAGGCCTGAATGCGTTAATATTTTGCGGATATTTTGTGACAGTCCGGCGAATCCTTCGACCGGACTGGGCACTGCGACCTATGTTTCTGAGGAGTTTTTGAATGACCTTACCAGGCAGCCCTATCCGTCTGGCGCTCGAAGACGGCAGCATCTGGCATGGAAGTAGCTTCGGTACCACGGGCACCCACATCGGTGAGGTGGTGTTCAACACCAGCCTGACAGGCTATCAGGAGATCCTGACCGACCCTAGTTACGCCGGGCAGATCGTGGTGATGACTGCCCCTCAGATCGGCAATACCGGTATCAATCCGGACGATAACGAATCCCGCCGCGCTTTCTTGCGCGGTTTTGTTGTCCGAGAGCTGAGCCCGGTCGTCTCCAACTGGCGGTCGACGGGGACACTGCACGATGAGCTGGTGAGGCAGGGCGTCACCGGCGGCGCCGAGATGGATACCCGTGCCATCACACGTCGACTGCGTGAAAAAGGCGCCTTGAAGGGCGTGCTGACGACCGATGAGAGTCTGAAAGATGCCGACCTGATCGAGCAGGCCCGCGCCTGGTCGGGACTGGGGGCCATCGACCTGATGCCGGAGGTGACCTGTGACGAGCCCTATGGCTGGAGCGAGCCCAATGCCACCGAGTGGGCCATCCCCAGCACGGCGGAGATTCCTTCCGCGAATACTTTTCATGTCGTGGCCTTCGATTTCGGTATCAAGAGCAACATCTTGCGTCGATTTGCCTCGCAGGGGTGCCGGGTGACAATCGTCCCGGCCCGGATGTCTGCCGACGAAGTCCTGGCGATGAACCCGGACGGCATCTTTCTCAGCAATGGCCCCGGCGACCCGGCTGTGCTGACCTACCTGGTCGATACAACCCGGCAGTTGCTCGGCAAGGCGCCGATTTTCGGCATCTGCCTGGGGCATCAGATCCTGGGGCAGGCATTTGGCGGCCAGACCTACAAGCTCAAGTTCGGGCATCACGGCGGCAACCAGCCGGTCAAGCACCTGCCGTCCGGGCGGATCGAGATCAGCGCCCACAACCACAACTACGCGGTCGATCCCCAAACCCTGCCCACCGACATCGAGGTGACGCACATCAACCTGAACGATGACTGCTGCGAAGGAATGCGGCACAAGACCATCCCCGCTATCAGCATCCAATACCATCCTGAGGCTGCACCCGGCCCCCACGACGCCGATCCGCTGTTCATGGAGTTTATCCGGATGATGCAGGATTGGAAGTCGGGGGATGGGGGATAGGGGATGGGGGTTGGGGAAAAGCACAGGGTTGGCGAGAAAGCCTTACGGAACTTTTCGTAGGGGCGACCCGCGGTCGCCCGGCATCGTGATGACATACCGCACGTTTGTTGGGATAACCTTCTCGACCAGGTATTGTGTGGTGAGAAGACAGGCGCGATTTCCCGTGTTATTGGCGGATGCTCCTGATGGAGGATGCAGCTTACACACAGACAGAGGTATAGTTTTTTGTTGCTCTTTGCACGCACAAGGGCGACCGCGGGTCGCCCCTACGCCGAGGCGGGATATGCAAATGAGCACAAAGTAACAACATTGAGATGTCTTTGAACTGATCACTGAAAACTGAAAACTGATCACCAATCACTAACACCTAATCACTAACACCTGTTGGGGAATAACTATGCCCAAGCGAACGGATATCGAGACGATTATGATCATTGGGGCCGGGCCGATCATCATTGGCCAGGCTGCCGAATTCGACTACAGCGGCACGCAAGCCGTCAAAGTGCTCAAAGCGGAAGGGTATCGGGTGGTGCTGGTCAACAGCAACCCGGCTACCATCATGACCGACCCGGAGCTGGCCGATGCGACTTACATCGAGCCGCTCTCGCGAGACATCCTCGAATTGATCATCCAGAAAGAGCGTCCTGATGCGCTCCTGCCGACGGTGGGCGGACAGACCGGGCTGAATGCCGGCCTGGACCTGGCCGAAGCGGGCATCCTGGACAAATACAACGTCGAGCTGATCGGCGCACGGGCCAGGACCATCGAGCTGGCCGAGGATCGGCTGCTGTTTAAGCAGGCAGTCGAGGCGGCCGGGCTGGCCTGCCCACAGAGCGGGCTGGCAGGCTCCGTCAAAGAGGCGATGGCTATCGCCGCGCAGATTGGCCGCTACCCGCTCCTCATCCGGCCGTCGTTTACGCTGGGTGGCAGCGGGGGAAGCGTGGCCTATAACGAGAAAGACTTCATCGTCAAGGTCGAGTTCGGCCTGCGTGAGAGCCCGGTCGACACGGTTTTGATCGAAGAGAGTGTTTTGGGCTGGAAGGAGTTCGAGTTGGAGGTGATGCGCGACAAAGCCGATAACTTCGTCGTGATCTGCTCGATCGAGAACCTCGACCCGATGGGCATCCACACCGGCGATTCGATCACCGTCGCTCCGGCCATGACGCTCACTGACCGCGAATACCAGCGCCTGCGCGATCAGGCCAGGATCGTCATGAGCGCGATGGGGGTCGAGACCGGCGGCTCGAACGTCCAGTTCGCGGTCAACCCGGAGGATGGGCGCGTACTGGTTATCGAGATGAACCCGCGCGTCAGCCGCTCATCGGCACTGGCCAGCAAGGCGACCGGCTTCCCGATTGCCAAGATCGCCGCGCTGCTGGCGGTCGGCTACACGCTCGATGAGATCCCCAACGATATCACCCGCACCACCATGGCTGCCTTCGAACCCAGCATCGACTACGTGGTCACCAAGCTGCCGCGCTGGGCCTTCGAGAAGTTCAGCGGCGTCGACCCCACGCTTGGCCCCCAGATGAAATCGGTGGGCGAGGCGATGGCTATCGGCCGGACATTCAAGGAGTCTTTCCTCAAAGGCCTGCAATCGCTGGAACTGTCCCGGACGCCCTATCCCACGGCGGCCAATCGGGTCTGGGATGGTAAGCTGGAGAGCCTGGGCCATGCCACCGATAAGCGCATCTGGGCTGTGTGGGAGGCGTTACGGGAGGGGCATACGCCGGAAGAGATCGTCGAGGCAACAGATTTCGATCTGTGGTTCGCCACCCAGCTCGCCGATATTGTGGCGATCGAGAAGCAGCTCGCCGGCTGTGCTTCGCTCGATGATCTGCCGCGCGAGCTGTTGCTCAGGGCCAAGCGCGCCGGGTTCAGCGATGGGCACATCACCTATCTGCTCAATCTGGTCGATTTCCCGCCGACCGGAGAGGATGATCAATCCATCGCGGCACTGGATGTCCGCGAGCGGCGCAAAGACCAGGACATCCTCCCAACCTACCATATCATCGATACCTGCGCCGCTGAGTTCGAGGCTTACACGCCTTACCTGTACAGCTCTTACGAGACCGAGACCGAGGCGCCGCCGACGAATCGAGAAAAGGTGATCATCCTGGGCAGCGGGCCCAATCGTATCGGCCAGGGCATCGAGTTCGACTACTGCTGCGTGCACGCTTCCTTCGCGCTGCGGGATGCCGGCTACGAGGCCATCATGGTCAATTGCAACCCGGAGACCGTCAGCACCGACTACGACACGTCAGATCGGCTGTACTTCGAGCCGCTGACGCTGGAGCATGTCCTCAATATCGTCGATCGCGAGCAGCCGAAGGGGGTGATCGTCCAGTTTGGCGGGCAGACGCCGATCAACCTGGCCAAGAGCCTGGTCGAAGCCGGTGTCCCGCTGCTGGGCACTCCGGCAGACTCCATCGATATGGCAGAGGATCGCGAGCGCTTTGGTAAGCTGCTGGAGGAGTTCGATATCCCCTGCCCGGCTCATGGCATCGCGTACACGCTGGAAGAGGCACGCGAAGTCGCCGAAAGGATCGGCTATCCGGTGATCGTGCGCCCATCGTACGTCCTGGGCGGGCGCGCCATGGCCATCATCTATCACGAGGATGAGCTGAGCCGGTACATCGAGCAGGCCGTCCAGGCCATGCCCGGCCAGCCAATCCTGATCGATTACTACCTGGAAGACGCCTACGAGATCGACGTGGATGCCATCTGCGACGGGAAGCGCGTGGTGGTCGGCGCCGTCATGCAGCACATCGAGGAGGCCGGCGTTCACAGCGGCGACTCGGCCTGCGTGATCCCGCCCTACAAGGTATCGCTCTTCCACCTCTCCACCATTCACGAGTACACCGAGCAGCTGGGGCTGGCGCTTGGCGTCCGCGGGCTGATGAACATCCAGTACGCCATCAAGGACGACATCGTCTACGTCCTGGAGGTCAATCCGCGCGCCAGCCGGACGGTTCCCTACGTCAGCAAGGCCACCGGCGTGCCGCTGGCTCGCCTCGCGACACACGTCATCATGGGCAAATCGCTCGATGAGCTGGGGCTGATCGAGCCGCCGCCGGTCTATGGCTTCTTCGTCAAAGAGGCCGTCTTGCCGTTCAAAAAGTTTATGGGCGTCGATGCGCTGCTCGGCCCGGAGATGCGCAGCACCGGTGAGGTGATGGGACATGCGTCGTCTTTTGGTGAGGCTTTCGCCAAATCGCAACTGGCTGCCGATAACCCGCTGCCGCTTTCCGGCACAATTTTCCTGAGCGTCAACAACTACGATAAGAGCGCCGCCCTCAAGCTAGCCCGCGACCTGAGCCGGTTGGGCTTTCAAATCGTGGCGACGCAAGGCACAGCCGCCTTCTGCCAACAGGCCGGGCTCGATGTCGGTGTGATCAACAAGGTCAGTGAGGGAAGTCCAAACATCGTCGATTTGATCCGCGAGGAGAAGGTATCCCTGATCATCAATACGCCCTACGGCCCGAGCGCTCACGGTGACGGCAGCCAGATTCGCGCCGCTGCGGTACGCTACAGCGTCCCGATCACTACCACGCTGAGCGCCGCCCAGGCGGCGGTCAACGGCATCAAGGCATTGCGCGCCCAAGACCTCAAGGTACGCAGCCTCCAGGAGCACTACCGGCTGACCAAGGATAGGGTCAGGCCACTAAAAGTACCAAATGGACATTAGACTTTATCGGCAATAGTCACGCTATGCGTAAAATCCGGCTTGTTTTATGTGTAACTCTGTTATTTCCGATAAAGTCTGTTGATGATTGGGTGCCTGCCGATTGACAAGATCTTGACAATCGCCGAGGTCATCGGCTATCTGCTGCTTGCTAGATTTCCAGGTTTTCCAGATGCCACTCCTCGATCTCCGGCATAAAGTTACGGGCCGTCATTTCGAGCCGGATGGGCGTAATCGATACGTAGTCGTTGGCGATTGCCCAGACATCAGTGCCCACCTCATCGATATCGCCGGTAGGCTGCTCGCCGCCGATCCAGTAGTAGGGCCTGCCGAACGGATCGATGCGCTCGATCAGCACATCGTGGTAGTGCCTGCGCCCCTGCCGGGTCAGGCGGATGCCTTTGATGCCGGCACAGGGCACATTGACATTCAGCAGAGTCAGATCGGGGAGACCTTTCTCCAGGACGACAGGAACGAGTTTGACGGCAACGGCTGCCGCTTCCTCGAAGGTCTGCTCCGTGAACGAGTCGAACGACATGGCGATGGCGGGAATGCCAAACAAGGCCGCCTCCATGGCCGCTGTGACCGTTCCGCTGTAAGTGATGTCCTGGCCCAGGTTGGGGCCCTGGTTGATGCCGCTCACGATGATATCGACAGGGTCATTGACGAAGCCCATCAGCGCCAGCGCAATCGCGTCGGCGGGGGAGCCGGAACAGGCAAAAGCCGTATTCCCGTCGCTCAGGGTCACGGGGTTGACCCGCAACGGTTTGTGCATCGTCTTGCGGTGTCCAACCGCGCTCTGGTTTTCCGCCGGGGCCATGATGGTGACGCTGGTATTGGGGACCCGTCGCAGCGCGGATTGGAGGGCCAGTATGCCTGGCGCGTGTACGCCATCGTCATTAGTTATGAGGATATGGGTGGTCTTGTGTTTGTTTTTCATGTCCTGATTGTACCCAAAAATCATCAAATTCCGGTTAATCTCCTAACTTGCTGCTTTCAGTTTATCCAGAGCCTCGACAACGATCGGCGCTCTCCCCATGTGTGCAGCCGCTGCCTCCACCACATGGATGGCGCGTCGATCGGCGAGCATTCCCAGCGCGTCGGCAAGTTCGCAGATCAGACTATGTGTCTCAGGATTGGAGCCTCGGCCAATCTCAGCCTCGAGCAGCCTGATTAGCGGCTCAACTGCCCGCCGATCACCAAGCTGACCCAGGGCTTTGGCCGCTCCAAGCCTGACCATTGGGTCTACATCCTCCAGATAAATCAGAATACGCGGAACTGCTCGCCGATCGCCCAGATCGCCCAAAGCGAAAAGCACCAAATTAGGGTGCTGTTTCTCGTCCCGGTCGATATCACCCAGCAGCGTTATCATCGGCTCAAACGCCCGGTGTTCCCGGCGATTGCCGAGTGATTGCGCGGCAAGAATGCGCAGATCTAACTCACCTTCTGAAAGCAGCGGGAGCAGCGTGTCATTGACTGCCGGAGAACAGGTCTTCAGATCGCCCATCAGGCGGATGATATGTTTTTTCGCCTGCGGCGATTTTTCCATTGCCTCGATCAGCGGATCGACTGCGGCATCTCCGATATCCCTCAGTACCCAGCTGATGTAGATGTCATCGACATGCGGGAGCAGATAAGGTACGGCCGGCGCGCCAATTGCTACCAGCTCCCGGCGAGCCGCCTCCCCACCCATTTCGATTGCCGCGCGGTCATCTCGCCAATCACCGCACGAGACATGATGTTTGCCCAAGACAGCATCGATCAGGTCAAGTATTTGCCGCTCATTTACCATATCAATTACACCAACTTTCATCGATGTTCCATTGGCAGCGTATGTGCTTTCCTTTGCCTGGGTTTACACAACATCCGGCAGATCATCATCGTGATGCGGCCTGACGCAGGTTGCGAATGCGAAGGCATATAGCGCCAGACCATTGGCCCGGAAAGTCAGCTCGATCTCGTGCTCTTCAAAACCGGCATTGCGCACCAGCTCGACCATTCGCGGACGATCGATGTACACGCAACTCGTCCCGCCATTGTAGTACTCGATATCGGCCCCTGCATTGGCGGCATTGAGCGTCATGCCGTCCTGCCGCACTTCGACGATGGGCCGGGTATCATGTGCACGCCTGCGCCGATCGATATCCGGGGGCAGATCGAGCAGTAACTCCACAGGATCGGCAGATGGACTGAGCACCACGTTGACGCCTGCCGCACGATAAGGCAGCATGATTTGACCACCGTCTTGCCCGGCGAAGAACAGGCACTCCTTATTGGCCTGCCAGATGCCTTCCGCGTAGAAGCGGCCCTCGTGACGCTGTGGAGGAAGGGGTAATTCGTAAATAACCGGATTGTCCTCGGCATAGCCCTGCGGATTACCCAGGGCGCCGTGCTCATGCCCGGTGTAAAGGTCTGAAGGAGTAGGGTAGCAGACGGCGTCCGGAGCATCTTCCCGGCGCAGCGGTGGAAGCAAGCCGGGAAGGATGATGTCCGGTGCGCGCTGGAGCAGAGCAGACTGGATGGCCTGTTCGATTTCGTGATAAGCCCCTGCACCCTGGCGCCGGTAGCAGATATACCCTCTATGATCGATCAGGTAGTAGTCCGGCCATGCCTGGCTGTCAAACCGAGACCAGGTCTGGTGCTCGTTATCGAGCAGAATTGGGTATTGGATCCCCAACTCATCCACGGCTGCCTCTACTTGTACGCGAGCCCTTGCAAAGCTGAACGCCGGTGAATGGACGCCGAGCACCACCAGACCCAGATCGGCATACCGGGAGTGCCAGTTTGTCATATAGGGTAGGGTGCGAATACAATTGGCGGAAGTATAGTCCCAAAAAGTGATCAACACGACCTGACCTCGGAGCGTGTCTCTCACCAGGGGGATGGGTGTGTTGATCCATTCGCCGGGGGCGAACTCTGGCATACGTATGGGTGCCGATTGATAGGTGATGGTTGATAGTGGCATATGGCTGTTGTCGATAGTCAAAAGAAGACATAGAAATAGCTGTACAGGTATGATTGTAACATCAGGCAGCGGATGAGAATAGCCTTGTGGAAAAGCAGGCGGATGAGAATATCTATAGCTTTATTTTGGAGGAGTTTCGCAAATGGCTTCTAATGTATCAGAAGAATTGTTCCCGCGCGGCAGCGGTATCCTGCTGCACATTACCTCGCTGTCGGGCAGGTTTGGCATCGGCGATCTGGGACCGTCGGCTTATGCATTTGTCGATTATCTCGAAAAAGCCGGCCAGACCTACTGGCAGGTGCTCCCTCTTGGCCCAACCGGTTATGCCGATTCGCCCTATCAGTGTCTCTCGGCTTTTGCCGGTAATGCGAACCTGATCGGCCTGGAAAACCTGGAATGGCTGTCTGAGGATGATCTGAGAGACGCACCGGCTTTCCCGGAACACCGGGTAGATTACCAGGCCGTTAACGAGTACCACAATGAAAAGCTGTCACTGGCCTACCAACGCTACATATCGAAAGCCACATCTGCGCAGCGAAATGAGTTTGCTGTGTGGTGCAAAAATAATCGCACCTGGTTGGATGATTATTCCGTATTCGCAGCGATGAAAGCAGCAAACGGCAATAATGCCTGGTCTAACTGGGCTGAGGGCCGAGACTACACCGACACAAACGCGCAGGTGGCAGCTCGCCAGACATATGCCGAGCGCATCGCCGAGCAGCGTTTCCGGCAGTGGACTTTTTACACCCAGTGGATGGCACTCAAGCGGTATGCCAACGATCACGGCATCAGTATCATCGGCGATTTGCCGATCTTCGTCGCGCATGACAGTGCCGACGTATGGGCGCACCGCGATATGTTCTTCATGGATGAGGAAGGAAATCCCACTGTCGTTGCCGGTGTACCACCCGATTACTTCAGCCCAACCGGCCAGTTATGGGGCAATCCGCTCTATCGCTGGTGGACTGACGAAGCAAAACAACGCAAAAACGAGCCTCTTTATGCCTGGTGGCTCAAGCGTGTCAGCGTAGCTCTGGAGATGTTCGACTACATTCGCATCGATCACTTCCGGGGGTTCCACGAATATTACGAGATCCCTGCCGACCATCCTACCGCCGAATTTGGTACCTGGGTGGATGGCCCACGTGACCTGTTTTTCGATGCGATTGGCCCGGAGAGAAAGCAGCGCATTATCGCCGAGGATTTGGGAGCCAACATGGAGGAGGTCATTCGATGGCGCGAAACGCTGGGAATGCCCGGTATGTGTATCTTGCAGTTTGCCTTCGATGACAACGACTCGACCTTTCTGCCCCACAACTATAAGCATCTTTCCGTTGTCTATACCGGCACGCACGATAACAATACCACTGTGGGCTGGTGGCACGAGGAGGCAACTGAATACCAGCGTGAACATTTCCAGCGATATGTCGGCGTTGGCGAGATCGTCTGGCCTGCCTGGGAAATGATCCGGCTGGGGATGCGTTCTGTGGCGCGTATCTTTATCGTGCCGATGCAAGACATCCTGGGCCTGGGCTCGTCTGAACGGATGAACACCCCTGGCACATCTTGGGGAAATTGGGGGTGGCGCTGCCCGGCCGATGTTGTGTCCGGCGATCCGCTCAACACTCCTTTGTCGGAGATGACCGAGCTATATGGCCGTTTGCGCAAAATGCCGAACAACCATGAATCAGCATAGGTGCTGAATGGATTTTCGCCTCAAATCTTACAAGAAGGAGTTTGACCACGCTTATAGCTTTGGCGTATTTGCTACGCTCGAGCTGCTCGATGCGCGGCCCGAACATTTGCTGAAGGTCGTTCTGGCATCGAGGGGTGAGCGGAATGCCGGTGTCGCCCGGCTTAGGGAGGCTTGTGTCCGGCATTGCATTCCGGTTGACGTGAACGATGCCGTAATCGAGCGGCTTTCGCCTAAAGAGAGCCATCTGGCCATCGGTGTTCTGCGGAAATACTCTGCGTGTCTCGACACGGATCGCAATCACCTGGTGTTGGTCAACCCCGGCGATATGGGCAATCTGGGAACGATCATCCGCACGATGATTGGCTTTGGTTTCACCGATCTGGCGCTGATCCGACCGGCCGTGGACATCTTCGATCCCAGGGTCATCCGTGCATCGATGGGTGCCGTCTTCCGGTTGACGTTCGAGTATTTCGACCATTTCGATGACTACCGGGCAGCGTTTGGACACAACCTGTATCTCTTGATGACTAACGGGCAGGCGGTCATCGACCAGGTTGTTTTTGAATCACCCTTTGCACTGGTTTTTGGCAATGAAAGCAGCGGTCTCGCCGATGAATTCTTCACCCTGGGCACAAGTATTGTCATTCCCCACAATCGACAGATCGATTCGTTGAACCTGTCGGTGGCGGCGGGTATTGCGCTTTACCAGAGCACTCGAAACGCAAAAGGCCGGGAGATGTTAGCCGGAGATGAGAGAGATGGAGATCAAGCAGGTGGATATTCCTCTCGTTGATTGTGGGGGAACTGGGTTCTGTTGACAGTTGTACTCAAAACCCGCACCCTAAATGTACAGAAATGGCGTAACATTCGGTTATTGGTGCCGGCTGCTTGACAGTTTTGGATGATGAGTTTTAGCTTACCGCTAACCGCTAACCGTTGAATAGTTGCGAAATGGCAACAGATCCTGATAGACGAGTTGTCAAAGGTAGGGTAAATCCCAAATGCCCTGTGGACAGTTCGTGGTATGATAGGAACAGGGTGAGGGGATATGATATCTGGCATATCATCCTGACAGTTGATTCGTCGATGTTCAAAAGCGCATAGTCGATAACATGGTGATTGCATCTCTGCTCTCTTTTGACTCGACAATCATTGTTCAGCACTATTTTCAAGGATATCGCCCATGACGGTCTTTTTGTTTACGGATATCGAAGGCTATGCGGTCACGATATGGGAGAAGCACATCGATCAAATAGAGCCTGTGCTCTCTCGCCATGACAGCATTCTGGAAGAGAATATCATCTATCATGGGGGTATTGTCTTCAAACATAGTGGTGACCGGATGTTTGCTGCCTTTGAAGGAGGCCATCCTCTTCAATGTGCATTGGAGATCCAGAAGCGATTTGCCCAGGAAGATTGGGGTGTCGTGGGAAGACTGCATATCTGTATGGCGCTTCATGCAGGCGAGGCAGATATGCATGGCAAAGAATATTTTGGCCCGACAGTCGAACAGACATCGCGGCTGCGCGACCTGGCCTGGGGCGATCAGATTCTGATGACGTCGGCAGTGCTGGAAGTTTGCACTCTGCCCGTCGATGCAACCATTGAGGATCACGGGATGCACCTGCTGCGAGATCTAGACAAACCTCTGCGCATCCTGGGATTGCTGCACCCGGACCTTCCTGCCAAGACGTTCCCGGCGCTCAAATCTCTCTCGGCACAACCCAACAGTCTCCCCGACGCGCTCAAGACTGCCCGCGAGCTCAATGTAAATTCTCTGACGATCTACGCGCTGGTCGGCCTGGCACGCACGATGGAAATGCAAGGTGAGGTCCAACAAGCTGTTGAGTTGTTGTCGTTGGTTCTCAAACATGCCACATCAGAGATGGTCAAACGCAAAGCAGAGGCGCTGCTGGCAGACCTGCGAAGGGAAATGACGGTAGAGATGTTCACAGCTGCCTGTAGGAATGGAGTCAAGCTGGATCTGGAGGAAGTTGTCAACCAGATCATCGATGAATAATTTGAGACGTCGGTAGAGGCAGGATATGACGGTCTTTCTGTTCACAGACATTGAGAGTTTTACCCTCTTGTGGGAAACCCACAAAGACCAGATGCCGGCTGTGCTTGCCAGGCATAACTGTATCTTAGATGAAGGCATAACAGCCTGCGGAGGGAAGGTCGTCAAAAACCTGGGGGATGGTGTGTTTGCGGCGTTCGAAAATGGCCGGCCGATTCACTGTGTCGTCGAGATTCAGAGGCGGCTTGCCAGGGAAAATTGGGGAGACATCGGCCAGTTATTGGTACGGATGGCGCTCCATGCCGGCGAAGCCCAACACAATAGTGGTGACTACTTTGGGCCGGCAGTCAACCGGGCTGCACGGTTGGTGCATATTGCCTGGGGTGGGCAGGTTCTCGTCACGCCGGAGGTGCTCGACATCTGTGAGTTCCCTGACGACGCGCATCTTCATGATCTAGGTGTCCACTTACTCAAGGATCTCAGCCGTCCTCAGTACGTATACGAGATACGTCACCCTGATATGTACATTCAAGAATTCCCGCCCCTGCGCTCATTGTCTGCTCGACCCGACACTCTCCCCGGTGCTCTCAAGACTGCTCAAGATTACCAGGTAACCTCGCTGGCAATGTATGCCCTGGTCGGCGTCGCCCGTATGATGGAGATGGAAGACAGGCCCGAACAGGCGGTTGAGCTGTTGTCCCTGGTCATGACACATTCTCCCTCTGATATGGTCTCCGAGCGTGCCCAGACGCTCATGGCTGAGCTGGAAGCACAGCTTTCCCCAGATAACTATGTGGCGGCCCAACGGCGCGGACGCGGCATGGATCTCGAAGAGGTTACCGGGCAGTTGCTGGCCGG
Source organism: Anaerolineae bacterium (assembly GCA_016928235.1). GTDB lineage: Bacteria > Chloroflexota > Anaerolineae > Aggregatilineales > UBA3940 > JAFGMS01. The sequence goes on from JAFGLD010000269.1 coordinate 16,668, forward strand.
ACGAGTTTGAATCTCAAGCAGAATCAGGACATGGTTAGTACGCGAGAATAGCGTGGTCGGCATTTGTGCCGTTGGGTGGTAGGTGTGTTGCAGGGTACGGGGTTACTTTTATAGTCACTTTATGCTTGCGCCATCACTCAACCTACACAAATGGACATCGCGCTCACGTCTTAATAAGTCCGACCACGCTGTTTCCGGGTGCTACCGTATCTAACATACAATACCTTGGCCAAGATCGAGAAGGCGAAAAAACTATCAGATGCATTGGAAATGCGAGCATCTGTGTGAGGCAAAACAATTAAAATGATGTCAGGAAAACCCGAACCCAATTTTAATGACGTCACGCCTCTCGATCTTAGCCAAGGTATTGATCTAAAAGACCGTGCTATGTCCTGCAAAAAGTAGATGTACCCAAGGTTCCCCCCTCCGATACTAGATTTCTCCTCTACAGATCGGCGAGAGTCAAGTGAGAGTCAGATGACAGTCAGGCATTGACGACTGGATATATGATTCAACTAATGCTCTGCCGCAATAGTCATATACCATCAGCAAAGTTGGTAGCTTGTACAAAGCGTTTTTCTCCGGGTTGCACCATGTCACCCTTTGGCTGAGTGTATTGAAGCGAGGACCGCAAGGATATCCCATTCAACTATTGCTCATGTTCGCCCTGATATAACTTCGAAGCCTCCCCTGAAAAGGGTGCCTTTTCGCAAAGTTGGCGCGCTCAGAGGTGTTTTTCTGGTATGCATGTCAAAAATGGTGTCCTGTCGCGAGAAAATTGCGTATCGCTTCTGGTATCAGGTCAGAAGTGTGCTGCCAAAAATACCGGACAGGAAAACACCTTTTTGCAAAATCGAGTTTTTCGGTGGAGTCAGTTATGCAATTAGCAAGGCATGGAGCAAAGATCATGCTGGCACAGCTTGGCGGAAATGCTTCCGCAATTAGTTGTGTGTAGTGGAATTCGTAAGGCCGCGGAAGTATTTCCTCCGCGCGGTACTAGTGAAAGGAGAGGCCATTCATCGATTCAGTTTCCTGGGTAAATCTGCCAGACAAAACATTCGATATAAATAATTGCCAAAAGGAGAAATTCATCATGACAAGTGTTAAGAGGAGAAAATTGCTGGTAGTTGCAGCGATTGTCGCAGTGGCTGGGCTACTCACAGTTTCTCTCCTGTCCGGAAAGTATCAATCTGCCCTGGCCGCGAATGTCACAATGTGCCAAAACGATACCAGCTATCCAACTGTGAATGTTGGTGAGTTCACATTGCAGACCAACCGTTGGAATGAAGACGCCACCCCTTCCAATTTCAACCTGTGTATAACCTATGATGATGCATCCGCAAGCGGAGATTTTGAGGTTACTACACAGACAGGTACTGCGGCAACCAACGGTGGCCCAACCTCCTACCCATCAGTTATCGCCGGCTGCCATTGGGGTACTGTATGTTCCCCGGATAACCATGGCATGCCTATGCAAGTCAGCGCTATTGGCAGCATCCCATCGAGCTGGTCCGTCGAGACACCTTCCAGCGGAAAGTGGAATGCCTCTTATGACATCTGGTTCCATAGCGCAACTACATCCTCGGGGCAGAATGATGGCGCCGAAATCATGATCTGGCTCGATACTCGCGGCTATTCCAATCAAAATGAGAACCCACCAGGCACCATCCGCCCAAGTGGCAATATCCAGGCTGCTTCATTTACCGCCGCTGGATACACCTGGGATGTCTGGATTGGCAGGATTGGAGAAGGTATCCAATGGAATGTCATCTCTTTCGTGAGGCAAAATGCCCCAGGCGGTGGTAACAGCAGTTTGATTGGTTTTAATGCGATGGATTTCGTTGATCATGCCATGACGCTCGATTGCCCTACCGGCAACAAATGCGTTCTTCCAGAGTGGTACTTGCTTTCCATTCAGGCCGGCTTCGAACCCTGGGAGGGCGGAGTTGGACTGAAATCCGGAAGCTTTGTGGCTGAGGCCTCGCTCTTCAGTGACCCGATGGTTGTCACAGATCGCCAGACCGACGATGGGCGACCGCTTGTGAATTGGCAGACCCCGTTCGATGTTGAAGCGCAAGGTTGCCCGAATTCGACACCGACATTGGTTATTGCCGAAAAAGGCAACGAGACCAATCCCGATCCCCTCAATCCTAAATCTGTGACCATAACGGACTTCACAGAGACTCCTGCCGGCTCCGGTAATTATGTCTTCCATGTTGGCGAGCTGTATCCCATGCATGGCGATGTAACATACACTATTACCTTCCCTGCGGGTTGTTCTACTCCAGTGCAAGTGATAGAGGGTTACATTGACCCAAGCGGCAAAGTACGCACAACAGCAGGCGATCCTGTAAGTGCCGCGATTGTGACGCTGTACCGCTCAGATAATGCGGATGGACCATTCACCGTAGTACCTGGCGGGAGCGATATCATGTCCCCAGCCAATCGTTCCAACCCGGATACGACCGGCCAGGATGGCTCCTTCGGATGGGACGTTCTGGCAGGTTATTACAAGGTGCGCGCTGAAAAGCCCGGCTGTGTCTCACCGACTAATCCGGACCAGCCCTACGTTGAGACCGTGGTATATGACATCCCACCGGAGGTGACCAATATCGACCTGCGCCTCAAGTGCGACGATAGCGGCGGATTGCCGGTCTCTGTGACAAAGTTCACGGATTGGGGTTCGGGCTACTGCGCTAATGTCCAGGTGACCAACAATACCGCCGGTCCTGTAGATTGGAACGTCGAATTCAGTCTTGCGCCGCTCGGCGGTGGCACGATCTACACCTTCTGGAACGCTGTTTACACCCAGAACGGTAACAACATTAGCAACGTACACGCAAACCCGGCTTATCCCTGGAACAAAACGCTCAAGCCCGGCGAGAGCACCCACTCTGTTGGCTTCTGCGCCAATCGCTAAGGAAGCTAAGACAGGCAAGTCGTGGTTCAGCATCGGCCGAGTAGCCGGCACTGCCGGTAGCGGAAAGCAACCCGGCTACGAACATCAATCTGATTCTCGACTGTGATAGCAGGATTACTCTAGGGGGCAGGGGCGACCCTGTCCCCTAACAGTGTGTCGGAAAAGCAAATTGGGACATCCTAACCATAGCGCAAGAGGGTCATCACACATCACGGCATAAAAAACCGGGAAGAAACCCACTACGGAAATTCCTCACATCCACGCTGTTTCCGGGTGCTACCAACTGATCACCGATCTGTTAGAAACGTGAGCATCGAGTAAGAACTACCCCAGGTTATTGAGAAGATACCTGCAGATCATTCTATTTCGAGCACCACCACCGACTTTGCGGGTAGATTGACCGACAAAGAATCATCGCTTAGGGTCATCTCATCGAACTCCGCCGGCTTTACCGTCTCCGGTTTTTCGAATGTGTTGTGGGCATTGATGGCGTTGGCAGTCAGGACGCGGCCGGAAGCACGAACGGGATTCATGCCGCGCAGTTGGCAAGAGACGACCATCTCCTGCTCAGGATCGAGATTACAGAGGGAGAGACAGACCTTACCCTCATCATCGCGAGAAGCAGAAGCGTTAATCGCGGGGATAGTCTCTTCGCCATTGGTATAGGGCGCGCCGGTCAGTTCGATGGGCAGCCGCGTGGCGCCCTGGTGGGTCTTGTACATCTCGAATACATGGTAGGTGGGTGTCAAGAGCATCTGCTTGCCCTCGGTCAACACCATGGCCTGCAGCACATTGATCGTCTGGGCGATGTTGGCCATATAGACGCGCTCGCAGTGGTTGTTGAAGATATTGAGGGTGACGCCGGCTAACAGTGCGTCTCGCAGCGTATTCTGCTGGTACAGGAAGCCCGGATTGGTCCCTGGTTCTACATCATACCACGCGCCCCATTCATCGACGATCAGCCCAACGCGCCTCTCCGCGTCATAGCGATCCATGATGTTCGAATGCCCGGCGATTAGCTCATCCATGAAGAGAGCTTTCTTCAAGGTTGTAAACCACTCGCTTTCATCAAATTGAGTGGCTGAGCCTTTAGCCTCCCAGGTATTCGGTAGGGTGTAGTAATGCAGCGACAGACCATCGAAGAAACTGCCGGCCTCACGCATCAGAACTTCCGTCCAATTGTAGTTGCTGTCGCTGGCGCCACAGGCGATTTTGTAGAGGCGATTCTCGCCGAAGTTGCGGCAATAGGTTGCATAGCGGCGGTATTGATCGGCGTAGTATTCCGGTCGCATCTGGCCGCCGCAGCCCCAGTTCTCATTGCCCACTCCCCAGAACCGAACGGGCCAGGGGGTTTCGCGGCCGTTGGCGCGCCTCATGTCCGAGACCGGGCTCTGCCCATCGAAGGTGAGATACTCTACCCACTGCTGCATCTCCTGGATAGTTCCGCTGCCTAGATTGCCACAGATGTAGGGCTCACAGCCAAGTTGCTCGCAGAGATCCATAAACTCGTGCGTGCCAAAATGGTTGTTCTCGGTGACGCCTCCCCAATGAGTATTGATCATGCATGGGCGATCTTCATAGGGGCCGATGCCGTCTTGCCAGTGGTACTCATCTGCAAAACAGCCTCCCGGCCAACGCAAGACGGGGATATTGACATTCCGCAAAGCCTCAACGATATCATTGCGGATACCGCGAGTGTTGGGAATAGGTGATTCCTTTCCTACCCAAAATCCATCGTAGATGCAACGTCCCAGATGCTCAGAGAAATGACCATAAATGTGCTTACTAATTCTCTCTTTTCCGAGGTCTGCATGAACAACCAGCTTGTTTTCTTCTATGTTCTTCTTTGGCATCATTCCTCCCCATGTCGTTTTTGCGGATTACTGCCGGCGGGTATTGCTCTCTCCGACTGCCATCCAAGCCGGCCTGACACAGATTTCCAGGTTACTTCTGTCCGTAGACATTTGTGTAGCGATCGTGCAGTCTGGCAACCATTTCGTCCGGGATTTCTTCCGGCTGTCCGATTTGCAAGGCCAGCCACACGGTGCGTGCAACATCTTCGACCATCACGGCAGCCTGGACGGCTGCTTTTCCCGTCGGGCCAACGGTGAACACGCCATGGTTCTTGAGCAAGATAGCCGGGCAACTGCCTATCGAGTTGACCACCACCTTGCCGATTTCCTCTCCGCCGATCAGCGCGAAATCTCCACAGGGTATCGGCCCACCGAATTCATCGGCCTGCGCGGTCAGGTATACCGGGATCGGGCGCCCGACAGCAGCAAAGGCGGTGGCATAGGGCGAGTGGGTATGGACGATGCCGTTGAGATCGGGGCGATGGTGATAGATGTAGAGATGACTGGCAGTATCGGACGAGGGTTTCAGGCTGCCCTCGATCAGGTTGCCATCCAGATCGACGATGACCATATCCTCCGGCCCCATGTTCTCGTAGCGGACGCCGGAAGCCTTGATGACCACATAACCCGTCTCAGCGTCGCGGATGCTGACGTTGCCACCTGTCCAGGTGACCAGATTGTTCTTGGGCAGCTCCCTATGAAGCGCCACTAACTCTTCCCGAATAGACTCAAGCATGTATTATTTTCCTTAAGAACGGTCATCAATAAACAGTTATCAGCAAACAGCAAATTGCAAGCTGTAACAGATCGAGCATCGGCCGGCTGTTTTTCACCAGTTACAATGGATATCCGCAAGCGCGAAATAGGAGGTCTTGTGTATTTCCCCAACCCCTAACCCCCATCCCCCATCCCCTGGCTTGACGTCCGCGCCAAAATCTCTGCCTTGAGCATCTTTAGACGTTTCATGACATCGTTGTCGCCCCGCCCGAAGTAGTCGTGCAGGGTCAGGTATTCGGCGTACAGGCGGTCGTAGGTTGCCTTGTGAGCGGGATTGGGAACATACACCTCATCGCGCAGATGGGCCATGGCCTGAGCGGCATCAACGATGGTGTCGTAGCCACCGGCGGCTTTGCCGGCCGCTACCGCACCATGCATCGCTGCGCCAACGGCCGGAGTTTGCCTGGCTGCGGCAACCTTGACCTCACAGCCGGTGACATCGGCATAAATCTGCATGAACAGTTTGTTATGATCGGGCATGCCCCCCGTGCCGACGATCTCATCGACCGGCACGCCGTTGTTCCGGAATGCCTCGATGATGACCCGCGTCCCGTAGGCAGTCGCTTCGATCAGTGCCCGGTAGATCTCCTCGGGTTTGGTGGCCAGCGTCGCGCCGATCAGCAGCCCGGTCAGGTCGACATCGACCAACACGCTACGGTTGCCGTTCCACCAGTCGAGGGCCAGCAGGCCGCTGACGCCCGGAGTAAGTGCTCCGGCCTTTTTCTCCAGCAGCTCATGAATGCTGATTCCAAGCGACTTTGCCTCGTCCTCGTAGGCAGCCGGTACGCAGGTATCGACAAACCAGGCGAAGTGATCACCCACGCAGGATTGACCGGCTTCATAGCCAAAATAGCCGGGGATGATCCCATCGGCCACATAGCCGCACATGCCTGGCACGATGCTCTCTTGGGTTCCCAGCAGCATGTGGCAGTTCGATGTGCCCATGATGATCACCATGCGGGCCGGTTCGGTGACGGTCGCGGCGGGGACGGCGGCATGGGCATCGACGTTGGCTACGGCGACGGCTGTGCCCGGCAGCAGGCCGGTCCACCCGGCGGCTTCCTCGGTGAGGCCGCCCGCCCGCTTGCCGACTTCGACGATGGCGCGGGACATTTTCTCGTCGACGATATTCTCCATACGTGGATCGAGCGCCTTGAAGAAATCGGCGGGCGGAAACCCTTGCTCCTTCGACCAGATAGCTTTGTACCCGGCGGTGGTGTTGTTGCGGGTCTCGACGCCTGACAGCATCCAGATCACCCAGTCAGCGGCCTCGATCAGACGATCGGCAGCCGCGTAGACCTCCGGCGCCTCGTCGAGAATCTGCCAGGCTTTGGGGAAGAACCATTCGGAGCTGATTTTGTTGCCGTAGCGAGGCAGGAAATCGTATCCCAACTCCGCGGCCATCGCGTTTAGCTTGTTGGCCTCAGGCTGCGCGGCGTGGTGCTTCCACAGCTTGACCCAGGCGTGCGGGTGATTACGCCATTCAGGCAGAAAACACAGTGGCGTGCCATCGGCCTTGACCGGCAGCATGGTGCAGGCCGTGAAGTCGATGCCAACACCAATCACATCGGCCGGGTCGATTTTGCTTTCTGCCAGGACGTCCGGGATGGTGTGCTTGAACACCTCCAGGTAATCGTTGGGATCCTGGAGTGCCCAGTCCGGCTCCAACTCAATATCGCTTCCCGGCAGCCTCTCATCGATCACCCCGTTGGTATACGAGTGGACAGCCATGGCCACTTCACGCCCATCAGCTACATCGACCAGCACCGCGCGCCCCGATTCGGTGCCGAAGTCTACTCCTATCACATAGTTGCTCATGATGTCTCTGGCTCCTTGCTTGTCAGTGGTTCAGCTACCACCTTCCTGTATGGGCGGGGTTGAGGCCCGCCCATACAGATTTACGGAAGGATGTATGGGCCAAGCGTGCGTGACATCCTGGTGGTATAGCTTTGTGAGGTTATGAAGGTAAAACTTAATGAGCTTTCTATACCATAACTCAGGCGTGATGATAGACTTCCCAACCCATGTATTTAGAGAATGCCTCATCAAGCGCGCCGGCTACCAGCGATGGGTTAATCGCCACGTGGTGCTCGAAGCCGTTCTCGCAAATGTGCCTGAGAAGCTTCTGGAAGTTCGGGATATTGATGACGCCATAGCCACCAAATGTCTTGAGGGGATCGTTAGTCAGGTTGCCCTCTCCCAGGTAGGCCATAATACGGCCGCCAAAATCATCAGTCGATACACGGCAGTAGGTGAAGGGCTCGGCCCGTACGCGCCCGACGATGGTACCGAAGGTGTTTTCTTTGCCCACCGTGCCGGCGATGATCTCCTGGTAGTCCATCAGGGGGATTTCGCCCGGATCTGCGCTCTCACTCACAAAAAGATCCTTCGGCAGGTTCGAGCAGTGGAAGACAACACCCTTATCCGGATCGCCTCCGTAATTGTTGTTCCAATCAACGATGGCGCTTGGCTTGCCGGAGGCCAGCATCATGGCGTACATACCGACCACGCCGGCGATATCCGTCTCGCAGGCGCTGGGCACGAGCGCATTGCTCATCATGCTCATGATGGTACAGGGCACAACGCCATAAAATTGCTCCATGGCCGTCCAACACTGAATGGCGCTGGCGTGCAGATCCAGGTCGGCCATCCAGCGGTCGATGGCGTAGCCCAGTTTGGCAATCCGCAAAAGCGATTCATCAGGGACACCGGTGGTCTGCACGTAGGCTTTGATCTCGTCGAGCTTACGGATGACGCCCGCATCATTGTCAGTCAGATCGTTTATCCAGCCAAACAGCTCGTACATATCCAGTGTCTCGACGGATATCCCGGAGCGTTCGAGCAGTTTCTCGCTATAACGCACGGTGGTGAAGGGGGCCGGACGCGCGCCAATCGCGCCGACGCGGGCGCCTTTCAGCCCACGCGCCACCCGACATGTAGCCGCAAACTGACGCAGATCGGCCAGGAAGCTCTCGCTGGTCGGGTCGACGGTGTGTAGGGTCGTCAGCGAGTACTTGATGCCGTATTGTCTCAGGTTGTTGCAGGATGACATTTTGCCGCAAAATGAATCGCGCCGGTCATTGATGGTCATCTGTCCCGCGTCATCGGGGAAGGCCTGCACCAGAACCGGCACATCCAGGTTGGCAAAGCGAATGCTGTTGGCCACAGCACGCTCATCGCCAAAATTGGGAAGCGTGACCAGGATTCCGTCGATCTCGTCCCGGTGCTGCTTGAACAAATCTGCGCACTTACGCGCCTCCTCTAATGACTCGACGCTGCCATAGGGGGTCTCATCCGGCGCCAATGCAATGACGTCGATCCCTTCCTGGGCCAGGACATCAAGAATAAGCTGCCTGCCCGTTTCGCAGAGATGACCGGGGAAGAATCCCCTATTCCCAACGACAAGACCTAATGTTGTTTGTTTCATGCTCTATATCTCCCGGAATGAATCAGATAAGTAAGTAATTTACAGGATTTTGTCCTGCGCCAGCAAAGTGCCAAGCAATGCATCATGAATGGCAAAAGCTATATGTATTTAGCCGCTTCCACCAATAGTATGCAAAACTGTCTGCTCATCGACATCACCAGCGAATTCCGCCACTTTCTTTCGGTCTCTCAGAACCATGATACGGTGACTGCAGCGCAAAACCTCGTCCAACTCAGAGGAAATGAAGACACAGGATTTACCTTCTTCAGCCAGCAAAAGTACCAGTTTCTGGATTTCGGCTTTTGCTCCCACATCAATACCTCGGGTGGGCTCATCCAGAATGAGAAGTTCCGGATTTGTGGCGAGCCAACGGGCAAGGATTACTTTCTGTTGGTTGCCGCCACTTAGATTTTTGACTGGCTGATCAGCCGAAGGAGTGGCAATATTGAGCAGGTTGATGTACTTGTCCGCAATCTCATATTGCTTTTGCTGGCTCAGATATTTGAACCATCCCAGTCTCGCCTGCATAGCCAGAATGATGTTTTCCCTCACAGTCAAATCACCCACGATTCCCTGGGCTTTTCGGTCCTCAGGGCAAAGGGCCACATGACGCATAATGGATGCGATTGGAGAATAGTCCTTGACCAATTTGCCATCTATCGTAATCGAACCCTTATCCGGCGTAGTGATACCAAACAGAAGCTGTGCTATTTCAGTACGTCCTGAGCCAAGAAGACCTGCCAAACCGACAACTTCCCCTGCATGTAATTCCAGGTCAAATGGTTCCACGGAGCCTGTGAGGCCAAGTTCTTTCGTCTCCAGAAATGCTTCGCCCGCAATGTGCTGTCCAATTTCCAGTTTGGCTTTTGTCATATTGTCATATTCAGCCAGACTCCGGCCAATCATGCTTTGGATCAGCTCCAGGCGTGTCAAGGAAGTCGTTTCATAAGTTCCAACAAGCTTCCCATTTCGGAGAACGGTAATTCGGTCAGCAACTTCAAAGACCTGATCAAGAAAATGGGTAATAAAGATGATACCCACTCCGTTTTCTCTTAGCTTGCGCATTACCTGAAAGAGTTGCTCAACTTCACTAATGTCCAGACTCGAAGTCGGCTCATCGAGTACGAGCACTTTGGCAGATGAAATCTCGAGTGCGCGTGCAATAGCCGCCATTTGTTGAATCGCCACCGAGCAAGCCCCCAGTGTCTGGGTTACGTCCAGGTCGACTCCCAATCCCTGCAATATCCGCTTGGCGCGGTCATTCATGGTCTTCTTATCGATGAAACCAAACCTCATCGGTTCCCGGCCAATCAGGATATTTTCTGCCACGCTCAGGTGGGGGCAGAGGTTGGTTTCCTGGTAGACTGTGCTGATACCGAGTGTCTGGGCATGCTGCGGTGATCGGATAGCTATCTTCTGTTGATCGAGCATGACCGTACCGGTATCTGGTTGCTCAACACCAGTCAATACTTTGATCAGGGTGCTCTTCCCTGCCCCGTTCTCCCCTATCAGGGCATGTATTTCGCTGCGATTAAGCGTGAAATCAACGTTCTCAAGCGCCTGCACACCCAGAAAGGACTTGTAGATGCCTTTCATGCTCACGATTTCTTTTCCTGGCTCGGCCATTCTCTTACCTCGCTTCATAAGATGGAGCTTGTTGTATCTATCCAGTGGAACGCGGTTTACAATCCGCCTCTCTCTTCAAGAAAGAGTTTACGCTGGCACCGCAAATTCCCTCATGATTGCTTTCGCCTGATGTAGTATATGCTTTGAATGCCGATAGCGATCAAGGTTAGCAAACCAACCCCGATACGAGTCCACCATGAACTCAGCGTGCCATTGAATTGGAGAATGGACACAATCGTGCCGTGGATCAACACGCCAAGCAATGTGCCAATGACATTACCGACGCCACCACTTAATGAAGTTCCACCTATCACTACAGCGGCAATTGAATCAAGCTCCATCCCTGTAGCAAACTGTCCATAGCCTGCCAGCAATGACATGCTGAAGACAATTCCTGCCAAAGCTGAACAAAAGCCACTGAACGCATAAACCAGTACCTTTGTACGAGCGACTGGTAGGCCCATCAGGATCGCGGATTGTTCATTACTACCCATGGCGTAGATCGTACGACCAAAGCGCGTGAAAAAGCTCAGGTAGATCGTTACCAACAACATGATGGGACCAATCAAAGTTGTAGGGTAGATATACACATTTTGCATGAACGGAATATAGATCGGTGTCAAAGCCATCTGCTTGTACACCGGATCCGTAATGGTCACCGAAGACAGACTGATGATGTAAGCCACACCGCGTGCGAAGAAAAGCCCCATCAAGGTCGCAATAAAAGGCTGTACTTTGAGATATTGAATCATCCAGCCCATCAGGGCCCCCAATGAAATGCCTATGACGATCATCAGCGGAATGACGATGTAGGGGCTCACCCCAGCCCGAAGCAATGCAGCAGAAGCAGTACTGACTAGAGCAATCACCCCACCCACCGAAAGATCAATCCCGCCTCCACCGGTAAGAATTACCATCGTCATCCCAATCGAAACAAGCAACAGGCTGGCATCGTTAATGAACAGATTAAAAAACACCTGTGGCTTCTGCATGGCAGGATACATCTGGCTGCCTACAAAGTAGACCACGAGGAAGACCACAAAGGTTAATAGCACTGGGCCGTGTCGTGAAAGGAGGAGTTTAGCTCGCTGTTTCATGCCTAGAACCTCTTCGCTCGAATAATCGACTCATCAAACGGTGTGAGTAATCGGAGTAGAGCAGGATGA
>JAFGLD010000270.1 GCA_016928235.1 Anaerolineae bacterium
GTTACCCATCCCATCGTTGGCCCGGACATGCCAGTAGTAAGTTCCGTTGGGGAGGCTATTGCTGGGGGTGTAGGTTGAGTTGGTGGGTTGGGAATCGGCGGCCGGGCTGGAGAAGTCAATGTTGTCATCGACCTGGATGCGGTAGTAGGCGCTGCCAGGCACATCCTCCCAATCGAAGGTGGGGGTGAGGTCGGATGTGGTCGAGCCGTTGGGTGGCGTGAGCAACGTGGGCGCCGCGGGCAGCGCGCCGTTGACGGTGAAGGTCCAGACCTCGCTGTATTCACCCCAGTTACCCATCCCATCGTTGGCCCGGACATGCCAGTAGTAAGTTCCGTTGGGGAGGGTATTGCTGGGGGTGTAGATTGAGTTGGTGGGCTGGGAATCGGCGGCCGGGCTGGAGAAATCAGGGTTATCTGCTATCTGAATGCGATAATGGGTGGCACCGGGCACATCCTCCCAATCGAAGGTGGGGGTGAGGTCGGATGTGGTCGAGCTGTTGGGTGGTGTGAGCAACGTGGGCGCCGCGGGCAGTGCACCGTTGACGGTGAAGGTCCAGATCTCGCTGTATTCACCCCAGTTACCCATCTCGTCGTTGGTTCTTACGCGCCAGTAGTAGGAGCCATTGGGTAGTGTTTTGCCGGGTGTGTAGGTCGAATTGGAGGGCTGGGAATCGGCGGTCGGACTGGAGAAGTCAGGGTTATCCGCTATCTGAATGCGATAATGGGTGGCGCCGGGCACATCTTCCCAATCGAAGGTAGGGGTGAGGTCGGATGTGGTCGAGTTGTTGGGTGGCGTGAGCAACGTGGGTGCTGCGGGCAGCGCGCCGTTGACGGTGAAGGTCCAGACGTCGCTATAGTCGCCCCAGTTACCCATCCCATCGTTGGCCCGGACATGCCAGTAGTAAGTTCCGTTGGGGAGGGTATTGCTGGGGGTGTAGGTTGAGTTAGTGGGCTGGGAATCGGCGGCTGGGCTGTCGAAATCGTCGTTATCATCGATCTGAATGCGGTAATGATCGGCGCCGAATACATCTTCCCAATCGAAAGATGGGGTGAGGTCGGCTGTCGTTGAACCGTTGGACGGCAAGAGCAAAATGGGGAGAGATACTTGTGAGAGAGATGCCGGCTGTGGCGCGGCGTGAGTTGTAGAAGGATTTGAGAGCGTCATGCCGAGCAAGGCACCTAGAACCGGCAGCAGGCGCCATACACTCATGGAAGCCTTGTGATTTCTCATCTTGCAACCTTCCTGAATGCAATGCAGACAACTATCGCTGGCGAGATAGTAGAACCCATCCGGACGGGAGTTGCGCTGGTGAACAGGATCGACGGCTGCAGTGAATCTATCTAGATTCTTGTCTTGCGGGATGCCCGGCCCGGGGCTCTCGTATGAACTTGGAATCAGGTTCTTGTTGGCGGTATAAAGTGCTCACAGAACCCGGAAAAGATTGCTGACTATCGCTTTCTCATAAAGAATCGGCTGAAAAAACGCGGCGGCGATGGGATGCCCGCTTCCATCTCCGCGATGGCTTTGTCGAGGGTGTCGTAGATCGGAAAGGCAGATGTGAACCCCGCCTGAACAAAGACATCGGCTACAATTTTCTGGGGTGCTGCCAGGCAGAATTTACCCCCAGCTCGGTGCATAGCCTGCGCATTGACAATAAACATTGCCAACGCGGCGCTGGTTAGAAAGGGAACACCGCTTAGCTCGACAATTGCACGTACGGTACGATCGGGTAATGCTGCCTTGAACGCCGGCTCAATCGCCTGGGTTCCTGCCGTGTGCAACTGCCCGGCAATACTGATGATGACCAGCCCGCTATCGCGCACCGTCCGGGAAAGATTAGGTGGTTGTTCTGTTGTCATGTTTGGGTCTTATTCGTGTTCTACAGCTGTGAATGCTTCAGGTAGCGTTGGATAGATCTCAAACAACTCATGAAAGCCGGCCAGTGATAACACCTCCAGGATATTCTTGCCTGCCGAAGCGATGATCAGCTTGCCACCTCCCTGACGAAGCCGCTTGCCCATGATCAGCAACATTGCCAGACCTGCCGATGATATGAACCCTACATCTCCCAGATCAACCACCAGGCGAACGGTGCGCTCAGAGACGGCATTTCTGAACGTATCCTCGATCATTTTTACGCCCAGTGAGTCGAGGTCGCCGTGAAAATGGACTATTTTGACACCGCTATCGCGATGCTCGGTTGTCAGGGTTGTTTGCTCTTTCATGGATTTTTGTTTTCAACTCGTTTGGGGTACAGTATAAATATAACCCGTCATTTAGTTAGCATGGTTAAGAGTAGACTATCTGTTTACTTTTGGCAAGCAGCTTGCAAGGTTACTTGTTTGTTTAGATGCTTGACTGTGTCGTAACTGTCTGTGGGGATCGGTGATAATGTCTGTTGGTCATGCAGCCATCCCCCAAAGTTAATGGTTCGCTCGCTGCGCTCTTGTTGCACAAGATATCTATTCAGATTAACAGCCTGTAACACTTGTTTGACAGGATTATTTGACTTCCTAATCAACCATTGAAATGGATTTGTTGGAGGCTTTGAGACAGGATGAGCAAAACATACGATGCCCTCATGAAACTTCTGGAAGATAAGGGCAGCATCCCGGATGATGAGGCGGCCAAGCTGATCCAAGAGCATGGTCAGATGGACGAGGAAGAGAGAAAGAAGATTGCCTCGGCTATCAAGATGGCAAAAGTTTTAGGTAAAGATAAAGACGAAAAAGTCCAAGATAAGAAGAATGAAGAAACAAATAAAGATAGTGCCGAGAAGAAGGATGAAGCATCTGATGGCGATGAAGTCTCAATGGATGATTATCTTCTCGCTTTGAGTGTGCTTGATTCGGATGAGGCCGGCAAAGAAGAACAGGAAAAGGCTCAGAAAGTCAAAGATAAGTTTGAGAGCCAGTAGAGTTGACAAACCGGCAGTTAGAATGGCCGCCCGATGATAACAAGCACAAAGTCCCAGCATTCATGCTTCACTGGCTGGGACTTTGTGATCGCGGATACATTTCTAATGCAATGCTATTCGGATATCAGAGATGGCGGCAAAGTTTCTGGGGTGTTATGGCAGTTACTTTACTGTGCAGGCGGTACTGCATCGGTCTGGCAATCAGGCATGATGATCCACATAAGGATGTAGATCAGCAACCCAGTCCCGACTCCTGGCAGAGCCAACACTACAAAAATAATCCTAACAATCACCGGATCAATCCCAAAATACTGAGCCAACCCGCCGCATACTCCAGCAAGCATTTTTTCGCTTGAGCGACACAACTTTTTCTCTTCCATAATTCTTGTGTTAACCTCCTCAATATGTAATGGTGACAAAGCCTGTCTGCGTCAATCTTCTACGTTATATACTACGCAAACCCCAAAACAAAGTTGCCGTTACGATACCTGAATGGGCTTGCTAATATTCTCTGAGTAGCCGTGTCAGAGCCAAGCGCATTCTTCCGGATTGTGTTATAACGGAAGGGAATATATCGGCGTACATTGAGGTAAGCATTGAATGATGCATTGACGGGGCGGAAGATTGGCCAGTACGAGCTTCACGAGGTGATTGGACGGGGTGGAATGGCCATCATCTACCGTGCCTCTCAGCCGCGCATGGATCGGGATGTTGCCGTCAAGATCGTCGCTGGGCCTCATGCCCACACGCCTGCCTTCATACATCGATTTGAAGACGAGGCGCGTGCTTATGCCCGATTGCAGCATCCCCATATTCTACCGGTATACGATGTTGGGTTGGAGGGGGATCGGCTCTACCTGGTGATGGCTTATATGCCCGGAGGGACGCTTTCCCGGCGCATTGCCGCTATGCCGGGCGGTCTGCCGCTGGAAGAGATTGCCTGTATCACTGTTCAGGTGGCCTCAGCCCTTGATCATGCTCATGCTCAGGGTATCATCCACTGCGATCTCAAGCCCGGTAATATTTTGCTGGACGGGAGGGGGAATGCCTATCTGGGTGACTTCGGCATTGCTCAGTTGGCTGTTAAGGATGCTCCGCCCTCGCAGGGAACCTTCGCATATATGGCTCCCGAGCTGATCGATGGTGTGCCTGCGGCTCCGGCCAGCGATATTTTCTCGCTGGGAGTCGTTGTCTTCGAAATGTTAGCAGGCTCCCGGCCCTTCGAGGTACACACCGGAAAAGCTCTCCGCGAGGTTTACTCACAACTGGTCACACCGGATGTGCGCCAAAGGCGTCCCGATCTGCCTGCTGGGGTACAGGTGGTGCTGGAGCAGGCACTCAATCGTGATCCTGCTGCGCGCCCGCGCCAGGCAACTTCGCTGGCCCAAGCCTTGATGCGTGCTTGTGGTCTGGTTGGTTTGCCTTGCGCCGATATTGGCAGCGAATCGTTGACTGTTGAACGCGAGAGTATGCTGGGCCCTGGATTGGATAGTGAAGATTCAGGCGATCTGCGTACACCTCTGCCATTTGCCGGTCTGGAAAATTGGCCTTGGGCAGCCCGGGAAGTCGAGCCGAATGCTGCAAGCGATGGGCTGGAGCGAGATGGTGCTCCGACCGCTGTGGCCTTGCCAACACGGATGTTCCCTCCGGCAGCATCATCGGAGAGGCGACGACGCCACATCTTGACCGAAAGGTTGTTGTTGCTCATTCTGCTGGTAATGTTATGTTTGCTCTTGGAGTCAGCCGCGCTGATCGTACTGGTGATGCCCGTTCTCCAGCGTTAAACCGATAAGCGGCTTGTGTGCAGGTGTCAGCGAACAGGTGTCGGTTTGATTCTGAAGTCCATGGCTGCTTTTTTGCGTTTGTTACAAACTTGAACACCGTTTGCGTTTGACGCCAAAACTGTAGCTGTAGTTGTCCTGATAAGTCTTTGCGGCGTATCTTCTCAATAATCAGGGGGACACCAATCCGGAAACCGGTTTTTTCCTTTGTTGAACAGGTCATCCTGACTGCGAAAGCGGAATCAACTCTGTGCCGTTCTTGCGGAAGTAAAACCCCGGTTTCTCTTGACGAGAGTTTTCCCCGCTTTGTTGAGAAGATACGTTGCGGCGAGCGACCGAGAGATAAGCAAAGGGTAAAAAGGTAAGATAACACAGGTCATGCTTTGTGTCATTACTTGTTATCTTTTACCCATTTACCTTTTGCGAATGGTTAAAAACTTTCCTGGAGAACTATACTCAATATAAGCTCTCTTTTTTGATCCACATGGAGAAATGCTATGCTAGACTCGCTAAATGGACGAGTTGTTGGTGGTTGTCGTGTTATCCAACAACTGGGTAAAGGTGGTATGTCGACCATTTATCTGGCTCGCCAGGTGTCTGTGGGCCGGGATGTGGCGATCAAAGTTCTGTCTCCCTCATTGCTTTCCGATGAGACCTTCATGGAGCGTTTTACCCGTGAGGTTGAGACAACAGCTCAGTTGCAACACCCTCGTATTATCCCCATCTATGACTATGGACAGTATGAAAGCTTGCCTTACATTGTCATGGCTTACATTCGGGGTGGTACCCTTGATTACTTGTTTAAGCGGGAACCAGTGAATCTGAGCCTGACATCACACATTGTCAGCCAGGTGGCCGAGGCGCTCGATTTTGCTCATGAACAAGGAGTTATCCATCGCGATGTGAAACCCTCTAATATCCTGCTTGATTGCAGTAAGAATGCTATCCTGACTGATTTTGGTGTTGCGCGGGTGATTTCTGAGACACAGCACCTGACACGGGACTCTATCGTGGGTACTCCTTTCTACATCGCGCCGGAGATGTTGAACGAAAGCAGTTTGCTCACATCGGCAGTCGATATTTATGCATTGGGTGTTACGATCTACCAGATTCTGACAGGTACACCACCGTTTGTCGGACAGTCAACAGCCCAGATTATGTGGGCTCATGTCAATGCGCCGGTTCCCTTGTTGGTTGAGACGCGCCCTGATCTGCCTGCCGATCTGGATGTTGTGCTTCAAAAGGCGCTGGCGAAGTTGCCGGCTTCCCGTTATGCAACAGCTGGGGAACTGGCTGCCGATCTGGCAGCGGTAGTTGCCGGACGGGTTCCCAAGACGGGGCAACTGGTTTCCGGGTCGGCGCGTACTGAACGTCCGCTTCATGCTCTCGATTTTCAGGATGCAGTCCACCGGGCGCTCAACCAGGTGGTCAAGATCAGCCGGCCTGACAGCAGCACAGGCTCAGGTGTCTATATTGCCGGCGACAGGGTGATCACCTGCGTTCATGTAGTCGATGGTGCCCCAGGACTCTACGTTCGTTTTCACACCGGCGAGCAGATCGAGGCTGACGTGATTGCTACGGACAACTGTCTCGATCTGGCGCTGCTACAACTGCGCTCAACGCCGACTACGTTGACCGCTGAACAGCTCGATGGGATTGTCTTTTACGACGATCCGGTCGAGCCCGGCGAAGATCTGGTAGCTATTGGCCATCCATTGGGATTGGATTGGTCGGTGACGGGCGGGCACTACAACGCGCTGCGACGGCCCGGCGAAGACCCACTCCCGCATTTTGGTATTGTTCTGGCTGCGTCCCTGGTGCAGGTAGATGTGGTCATCAATGCCGGGAACTCCGGTGGGCCGATCATCGACGCTGCGGGGCACCTGATTGGTATTGCGGACAGCATCATCAACCCCGCGTTAGCCAACAACGTCGGCTTTGCAATCGCGTGCCGGACGGTGCTGGCTTTTTTGCAGGAGCACCAGGATGCGACTGAGAAGCTTGTAGCTTACAACTGTGCTCACCATCATGCCGAAGGCGAGCGTTACTGTCCGCTAACCGGCAAGCCCATCCACCGGCTCGATTCTGTTCCGATGCCGACTACCGACTCTGTGTATTATTCGTGTGGGCACCTTCACGAACCGGGGTTAACTTATTGTCCGTTGACCGGCAAACCTGTCTATGAGATTGATAAAGCGCGGGAGAATCGAGATAGTGCTGTGCAGACGAGCGCGCCGTCGGCAGTTTGTACAAACTGTGGGGCCAGTTACTCCGTGGCTGCAGAAGTGTGTCCAAAGTGTGGTAAGCCGAAGCGAAAAGTGTGATTGCACCGGGCGGGTCTCAATTCTGCCCGGTTGATGTCTATAATCGCTCTCTGAGAAACCTTTGGATGTGCTCTGCCAGCAAATGAGGACGCTGAATCGGTACTTCGTGGACGGTGTCCTCTAGCCAGGTGACTTCCACATCAGCGATGAGATCCTCTGCCTGCGCGGCGCCCTGCTCTTTAAGCGCCAGTCGGGCCGGGTCATCTTTCCCCTTCCAACGCACCGGCAGGATCAGTGTCGGACAGTCTACTTTGGCGAATTGCTCGGTAACATGCTGCTCCCACATCGACCGCAGAATTTGCTCATGATAAGCCGGCGGGAGCCGTGGGTGGATGCGATTATCTGCATCGATCTCGAAATTCGACAGAAGGGCTGCCTCGACTGCCGGCGTGAGCAGGCCCTGTGGGGTGCGCTCGATGATTCGCGCCCGAAACTCCTCTACTTCCATCCCGTCGAACTTGGGCGGACTAAGCCGTTTCAATGTCTCTTCCCATGACATCTGCTTGCTCATATCTACCAGGCCGCCATCGACCATCACCAGGCCACCCAGAAAGCCTGGTTTGTTGGCCGCGATCCACAGTCCAAGCATCGCTCCCCATCTGTGCCCGACGATCACCGGGCGCTCTATCTGGAGTGAATCCGCTGCCCCGATCACATCCCCGGCGATCCCCTTGAAGTCATAACCATTTTCCGGCTTGTCGCTTTGGCCATGCCCGCGTATGTCAAGCGCAATCACTTTGGCGTCTTCAACCAGCAGTGGCGCGACCAGGTCCCAGATGTGGCTGGTGCCGGCCAGCCCATGCAATAATAAGAGTGGCCAGCCATGTCCACCCCAGTCTCGGTAGTGAAAACGCAGGTTGTTGACCGTCAGGGTCTTGTCAATGGCATAATGTGGGGCCATCCGGTGTGCCTCCCTGGCGTTGGTAGAGTGGTCGGCTTTGCCAGTCAACCAGGAACAGCCAGATGACTGAGTGCCGATGATAAATAGCTGGTAGTATGAATTCTATTTGAATTGAGTATATAACGGTTTGTCTGTTTGCAAAACTGGGGTGACAAGATTATGCTGGTAGGTATTGTGATGGGCACTCAATGCAGAGGATGAAGAGGAATGCCAACAGTTCGATATCCTTTCCACGACCCTGGTCCCGAACATCTCGAAATCTCGTGGAAAACATCTGGACAGGATGACTGGAGTAACATTGTCGTTCGGCTGGATGGCCAGGAAATCGGCACTGTGCCGGGCAAGAGGGAGTTGGAAATAGGCCAGACGTTTTTCTTACCTGACGGCTCGGTGCTGGGTGTTCAGCTTGTGGGTGATCCCTACAAACCCGGGCTGCGGGTGGTGTTGGATGGACGGCCGCTTCCTGGTTCTGCTGGTGAAATGGCTGAGCCTACTCGGCTAACAGGAGCTGTTCGAGGGGCTGCCTGGACGCTTTGCTTCTTCGGAGCCCTCAATGTGGTGGGGGGCCTATTCTCAGTTTTTGCCCGCTCAGATTTCCTTGAACACGTTGTGCGGCACTACGGCATCAGCCCAGTGTTGATGATCTTTGGATTGGCTCAATTGGGGCTTGCTTTCCCGATCTGGCGGCGTTCGATGTGGGCGTTGGTGACCGTTGCTGTACTGATGGTGATTGAGGGCGTCTTTGGTGGGTATTTGGTTGCGCAATTTCAGTCTCCCTACTATTACAACACAACAGTGGGGAACGCGGGAATAGTCTTACACGTAATGGCCAGGGTGATGATGCTAAATGTTGTCCCTCTCAGTGTGATAGTGCAGGGGGTGCTTGCTTTACGCAAACTCAAACGCTGGCAACCCTCCACCATCTAGTGATGCGTGTCATGGCAGGGTTTTCGCTTCATCACTGCCTTTGCGGCAAACTCCCCCGCAGCACCCTCAGCCAATTGCCGTTCATGATCGCTTCGACATCTTCCGTGCTGTAGCCGTTAGCCGCCAGCGAATCGGCGATCATGAGCAGGTCGGCTACTGTGTCCATGCCCAGGGGAATGGCTTCTGCCCCAAATCCACCATCGAAATCTGACCCGATAGCCACGTGGGCTGTGCTGCCTGTCAGTTGTACCACCGCGTCGATGGCATCGACGACCGTCCGTATGGTGACCAGGCCGGGAGGGGTCTCGAATGTCCATTCGGAGTTCAGGAAGCGGTTGAATAGCATGATGCCAACCACTCCGTCCCGCTCGCCAACCTTGCGGATAACTTCATTTGAGATGCCGCGATCGGTGTTGACAAATGTGATCGGGTTGCTGTGGCTGGCGACGATCGGCCCGGGGTACGTGTCCAGAGCTTCCAGACAGGCATTCCTGGACAGGTGGCTGAGGTCGACGATCATATTGAGCCCGGCCATCTCTGCCAGAAGCTCGCGTCCCAGATCGGTCAACCCTTCGGCATCGCCCGATGCGCCTGCGTACTGGGTAGCCTGCCAGGCCAGGATGATGCTTCGCAGGCCGCGATCGTACCATTCGTGGACCTCAGCCGGTTGGCGTATCGAAGCTGCCCCCTCCATCATGATCACCAACCCGACCTTGTGGGCCTGGGTGTCATCTGTCTGCCATGACGCCAGCACTGTATCAAGCCCCTCCAGATCGGTGATCAGGCTGAAGCGCGGCTCCTCGGCTGCCAGCCGGTGGTAGGCTTCGATTTGCTCGATGCCTCTGGCGTAGGCTTCTTCGCTGTCAGCGAATATCTGAGATTTGAAATTGCGGTAAGCCCGTTGGGCCGGCATCATGAACAGCGAGCTGAAGATGATGCCTACCCGGCCGGCCAGGTATTCCGGCAATCCGGTGGTTCGATCCCCCATAGCGGCCTCGACCAGTCCGCCATCCTCCTGCTGGCGGCCTTCCAGCGCGCTTTGGCGAGGATCGCGCCCGAACTCCAGCCAATTCCAGGTGATGTCCTGGTGCCCGTCCACGATGAACAGCGGTTTGGGCAAGATCGGCGTGGCGGTAGGGGGGAGCTCCGGAGTGGGGTGGGTGGTCGATGTTGCCTGTGGCGGTATGGTGGGTGTAACGGTCGGTGTTGCAGCTGGTGACGGCATCTGGTTGGAGGTGCGTAGACCGGGAGCATGGCAGGCCAGCGCGCTGCCTGCCAGAGCCAGCAGTTTGAGAAATAACCGCCGCATCGTAAAGGCGCGGTACATGGTGTCCTCCCGGGTGTCTTTACCGGACGATGATGTTGCAGGTGTCATGTTCTGTTTCTCGATCTCCACCCGGCCCATAAGTGCTCCAGCCATCCGATATCATGCGTGACCATGACAGATATCGCTCGGCCAGGTGGTTACCGATTTCCAGCATCGTCGGCTCGGCATACCAGGTGACCGAATACCAGTTTTTCGCCGCCACAAACTCGATCTCGCCACGGCGTACCGGTTGAACCTCGGTGCCGTCCAACAGGATACGGTAGGTGGCTGTCTCGATGTGCTCCTCCACCAGAGTTTCTGACTTCGCGTTCCATGTCCAGGCCAGCATCACCGGTTTGCCTGCCTGAACATAGACATCCGGCTCGCCATAGTACGAGCACAGCGGGCTGACCTCGACCGGCTCGATGGTGCTGGTGGGGATCGGGGTCTGGCTGGGGATTGGACTGGGGGTAGGGGATAGCGTCGGGTCTGGTGTTACTGGTTGGGTTGCGGTAGCGGTGGGGGTTGGAGTGAAAGCAAAAAGGACAAAGCCGGCCAGATTTCCGCTTAAGATGTAGCCAATCCCGACCAGTAACAGGAGACAGAGCAGCGCCCCAGTAGTGATGCCGCCCACTATTGTGATGATCGATAGCTGTCGCTTCCGTTTGCCGATATGTCCGGTTGTCGCTGGCGCGCCTGTCTCTTGTCGCGGGGCTTGCCAGACATAGGGAGAGGATGTTGGGGATAGGTTGGCAGTTGGTGCTTCGATAGGAAGGGTCTGTTCGGGCAGTGAGCCAATCGATTGTCCTGCCAACGCTGCTTTCAGATCATCGACCATTTCGCCGGCGCTTTGGTAACGCAATGCCGGGTCTTTGGCCATGGCACGCTCGATCACAATTTGGATGGCATCAGGCAGGTCGTTTCTGATCCCACGTACGTCTGGTATGGGCTTCGAAGCGTGGGCCATCAAGATGCCGATGGGCGTCTCGGCTTCATAAGGGACACGGCTGGTGAGCATCTGGAAAAGAGTGACACCTAATGCATAGATGTCCGTCAGCGCCGGCACTGCTGTGCTGTCCGATATCTCCGGGGCCATATAATAGGGTGTCCCGACAATCCCGCTGCCGGTCAGATGAGCTGTATCTTCGACTACTTTGACGATCCCAAAATCGGCCAGGTAGGGATCATCGTGTTTGCCAAACAGGATATTGCTGGGCTTGATATCGCGGTGGACGATGCCGCGGGCGTGGGCATCGTCCAGGGCTGAGCCGATGCGCTCCAGGATGGCGGCGCTGTCGGCCGGCGACAGCGGCCCCTGTCTGAGCCGCTCGGAGAGCGAGCCACCGGTCATGTAGCGCATAACGATGTAGGGTTGGTCGTTCTCCTCGCCGAAATCGTAAATCGGCACGATGCCGGGGTGCTCCAAAGCGGCGATAACCTCCGCCTCACGCTGGAAACGCACCCGGAACTGTTCGTCAAAGGTGAACTGGCGCGGCAGTACCTTCACTGCCACCTCGCGCTTCATCAACGGATCGCGGGCCAGGTAGACGACCGCCATCCCGCCACGTCCCAGCTCAGAGAGGATTTCGTAGCGCCCGATCTTTTCCACACTCATCAATACATACCTTGTTTGCGATGGTGAAATACATGATACAGCCAGGCTCAGTGTGCATCATTTTGATAGGGGGCGCAACTATTCCTGATACCGTTCTTGTTGGTCCGAGGGTGTCGAAGTGGAAGGCAATCAGGTTATCGTTATGAGGGAATGTCTACTTTACTCGTCTCGACGCAACATCCGTTGTGATATTCAGGAGAAGAGGTTTCAAAAACCACAACGCTGTCTCCGGGTGCTACCCCGGGCAACTTGTAAGGTTACTCTATCTATTCCATATCGATCCCATATCGATCCTATATCGATCTCATATCCCCCTTGTGTCCAGTCCATATGCAACACCTGCGCTGCTCACCGAGCCGAGCAGCGCAGGTGTTAGGTTGTCTCCGGGTGAGCAATTTGCCGGTGCCTTCAGTCGAGTGAATAGGGATCTATGCTTGCAGTGTCACTTCCTCTGCGCTCCGCCGCGGGCCTGGCGGGATCTCGACGGTTGGATAGCCCAGCCGGAAAGTCAGCACTCCCTGCCACCCCGAGTCGCCGATCAGCGTATTGAGGGCATTGCCAAAGCGCGGCTCGATCCCCAGGCTGATCTCGCGGTCGGCCCGCTCGACGATCTGGTTGAGCGGTTGGGTGGCCATCCCTTGCGTCGTGGCCCACAGGCCGATGCGCTGATACAGCCGTCCGGCCAGCAGACGGCTGGCGTTATCGTGAGCATTGGGAATAGCGGTGATGCCGAAGACAGGTGTGGCATCTACCTGAGTACGGGTAGCCTTGAACCAGTACTGGTCGTTCTGTTCCTGCGAAAGCGGTGGCAGCATCTTGCCAAGCGTGGTGATCAGGGCCGGGGTGGCCTGTACACATCGAGTATGATGCTGTCGCGGAGCTTCTGGATTTATCAACTGGTGTCAAGAGGAAATGGACACCGGTTTCGCGAATAGGGTCATTCAACTGTTTTGACGAGCCTGGCAAGGACGGTTTGAAGGGTTGGGGTGGTTGCGATGAGAAGATGGGCCGGCTTAGTGCGTTTTCTGCCGGCTCATCGGTTCAAGGCGTCGGTGTGGTTGCCGGTGCTGTCGTCATATTGGCGAAGATCTCGTCGAGCCACCACATCGACTCGCGGATGGTGATGCCGTGCCCCAGGTAGCGTTCTCCGATCCGGATCTCGAAGTGCAGGTGGGAGCCTACTGAGCCCGGCTGCGATTCGGCCAGGGTGCCGCTGACGCCGACGGTTCCCAATAGCTGACCGGCTTTCACTGTTGCCCCCGGCACGATCCCCGCCGCGATCTGGTCGAGGTGGGCATAGAATGACAGGATGCCATTTCCGTGGTCGATGAGCACCTGTTTGCCCTCCAGCAGCGCCAGGTACTCGGGGGGTGTCTTTCCCATCAGCTCTGCTTCGCTGGTCATGCGCTTGAAGTCGGCGGTGCTGACACCGGCATAATCGAGTGTTGCCTTGACCACTACGCCGTCGGCCATGATAACCACCGGCCATCCTCTCTGGTAACCGAAGAAATCGACACCCTGATGAATGCCGAACCGGTACAGCCGGGATGCCCCCGGGTACAGGCGCGAGTAGCTGGGGAGTCGCGCGCCATCGATGGGGTTGGTGATCCCGGCCAGCATATCCAGTATGTTCACACCGTACAGTTCGGGACGCATGTATGTATCGAGTGAGATGGTCGGGCACGCTCCGGAAGACGACGGCGAAGCCGGGCCGGGGTAGATCAGCAGTTGGTCATCCGCTACGGCAAACAACCGTCCGTTAGCAAAGACCGCGTCGCGCAAGAGACCGATATCCGGGAAGGCAAACACGTAGCGAGTGACGATGCTTCCGCCGGGCAGCATTCCGATTACCTCCCTCCGGACGCCGTCGACGCTGTAAACAAGCGGCGTTCCCAGGTGATCGGATGTTTTAAGCGCCAGACCAAGCCGGCGGCCATCGGTATCGCGCCAGGGGTTCGAGATAGTCGTGCCTTCGAGCACTCGCAGTGAGTTATTGCGTTGCAGTGTGTAAAACCGGCCGCCGGCATAGGTGACATCGACGCTGGATGTCAGGCTTTTTCCCTGGTTGATGGGCAGTAGCAGTCCCGGGTTGGCCGGTATCCATAAGGCGCCTCTGGAGGAATCGAGGATGACTGGCTGGCCTTGATCATCCACCGTCAGTGCCACGAACTCATAAGAAGGATCGCTGAGCTTCTCATTCGGATCGTTTTTTGCCTGATAGACCAGTGTCGATGAGCTACTGGCCTCGTCGAATCGGAAAACATGCCCGACCTTGTCGAGCGTGTAGATGCGTTGTGTGAAGGTGTCGGCATCTAAGTCAACCAGTTCCTGGACAGGGCGCCCGGCAACGAAATCGTCAGTGACCATGATGGGCTCCAGGCTGGCCGCTTGCCCCGCTTCGAGGCTCAGCCGATCGACCCGGTACAGGCCGCCGTCGATAAGCAGGTAGAGCCAATCGCCATGAGCCACGATGCGGCTGGCCGATCCGAAGACCCCGCCCCTTGGATCCAGCAGCTGAATCCGCGCGGCGTTATCGGCGCAGGCAACCGCGACCCCGCTGGAATCGGGCAATACCAGGGCCGGAGGCGATGTCGCCACGATTTCGGTTGGCGGTGGTAATGTGGGCGTTGTGGCCGTTTCCAGGATGGGTTTGACGACAGGTGTGTCAACCGGAACCCCAAACAGAGGAGTTTGCGTGAGGGTTGGGGCACTCGATGGGGTGGGGAGAGGGGTGAAAAATTCCTCCTCACAGCCAACCATCAACAGGATGCTCAACAAGAGTGCCATGAACCGAACGGAACGAATAGTCATGGTGAGATCATAGCGGGATAGCGGCGGAAGGCCAAGTCCAAGTCTGAAACAGTACAACGGCTGACCGGTGAGGTAAAACATAAAATCGACCCTATCACAGTGCTGGCCGGTGGTTTTGGTAATTCGCAACTCCCGGCAGCTTAGGGCACAATGGTACCTGGACATTGGGCAAGATACGCCCATAGGAGATTGATCGTTATGAGTCCGATAGTGGCTGGTTTGTTTGTTTTTGTGATGCGTGTCACCGATATGTCGCTGGATACACTGCGATTGTTATTTGTGATGCGAGGACGTAAGCTGCTGGCCGCGCTGATCGGCGCGACGCAGGCTGCGGTGTTCATTCTGGCTGTCAGCGCGGTCTTGCGTGGCCCGCTGAATGTGTGGACGGTGTTAGGATATGCTGGTGGCTTTGGCGCGGGCGTGGCCTTGGGAATGGTTGCTGAGGAAAAGCTGGCGATTGGTTATGCCATGTTTCATATTTATTCCCAGGAGCGAGGGCAGGTTATCGCGCTGGCGCTGCGGAACGCGGGCCATGCGGCTACGCTGTTTGCGGCCCAGGGTAAGGGTGGGCAGGTGTCGGTTGTCGACTGCGCCGTCATGCGCCGGAGGGCTGCCGCGGTACGATCGCTGATCGAGCAAGCTGACCCGGAGGCATTTATCACTCAAGAAGATGCGCGCCCCCTGCATCGTGGATACTTTAGAAGCTGATTCTTTTGAAGAAGAAAGGCCATCAATGGACACAACGAAAATAGGCTTCATTGGGTTGGGAATGATGGGCCGGGGGATGGCCCACAATCTGCTCAAGGCCGGGTTCAATCTGATGGTGTGGAATCGGACAGCATCGAAGGTCGATGAATTTGCCGCGGCAGGGGTGAAGGTCGCTGCCAGTCCCGCCGATCTGGCCTCCCGGCGCGACATCGTCCTGGTTTGTGTCAGCGATACGCCGGATGTGGAGCAGATTATTCTGGGGGAGGATGGCGTGATCGAGGGGATCAGGCCGGGCACGCTGGTGATCGATCACAGCACCATCAGTCCACGGGCCACTCGCCGGATCGCAGCCAGGCTGGCCGAGAAAGAGGCCCATATGCTCGACGCGCCGGTCAGCGGCGGCAGCGAGGGGGCAGCGAATGGAACACTCAGCATCATGGTCGGCGGCCCGGTGGAGCAGCTTGAGCGAGCCATGCCTTACCTCCAGGCTGAAGGGAAAACCATCACCCATGTTGGCGATCACGGCGCCGGGCAGATGGCCAAGCTGGTTAACCAGATCCTGGTGGTGGTGACGCAGTTGGGCGTCAGCGAGGCGCTGCTCTTTGCCCAGGCCGGTGGCCTCGATCTGGAAAAGACGCTCGACGCGGTCAAGGACGGCGCGGCCGGCAGTTGGATGCTGTCCAACCGCGGTCCTCAAATACTCCGGCGAGACTGGCGGCCCGGCTTCACCATCGACCTCCAACAGAAAGACTTGCGTTTGGTGCTGGAAGCCGCCGATGAGCTGGGCATTCCGGTTTTCGGTGCCAGCCTGGTGTTCAATCTATACCGCGCGCTCCAGGCCCAGGGATTGGGATCGGAAGGCAATCATGCGCTGGTCAAGGCGCTGGAGCACATTTCAGGCATCGAAGTAGGGCGTGAAGCCTGACAGCTTTATGAACCTAGTGTACCCAGGTGATATCTTGTGCAGCCCATCCCTCAATGACCGGAACCGGCTCAAAGTCGGGTTGTCTGATGATGAACATGTGATCCTGTCCACACGCCAATACATACCGGCTGTCCGGTGACCAGACAACGTGACGGATGGAATCTTCTTGATGTTTGAGTGTAAGCAGCCGAGGCTGGGCCATGGCATCTCCAAGATAGATCCTGGTTGTGCCTCCCATACCTATCTGCGCATACCATGCCCACCGGGTTCCATCCGGCGATTCGACTACCGAGAGCCAATTTGCGTCCGGATCGTTGACTTTTACCGGCAACCGGGTCATCTCTCCCTCAGGGCTGATCTGATACAGCTCTCCATGTCTCGATAGGCTAAAGAAGGTGTTGCGGGTGCCGGACCACCACACTGAGCTCATGTCGTTGCTCGATATGACCCGGCAGTCACTGCCCCGGCACAGAATGAGAGCCGGACCCAGGGTTTGAGTGTCACGAGTGCGGGAAAGCAACCAGGTTTGGTGCTCCGCCGCAAAAGCCACCAGATCGAATTGAGCCTCCAGGATAATGTCAATAGCGCCGGTCTCGATGTTGACGGATTGGATGCTGTCCCGCTCTTCATTGCGAATGGTGTCAAACAGCATCTGGGTGGGGTTCGGCCAGCCATAAACGGAAGACCCATAAGTAGGCAGGAATCTGTTATCTTCGCCAAACAACGAGATATTGGCGCCGCCGCCGGCGGGGACGGCCCACATGCCTGCCGCATAAATACCCATCCCCATCATATCGGATGCTTTGTAAATGATATACCGTCCGTCGGGTGACCACCCTAATTGATAGGCGTGGAGCGCGCCGTCGGAGAGCTGGGCGATCTTCCCAGTATCGAGACTGTAGGTATAGACATCGGCCGATAGGCCGCTGAGGCCGCCCGCAAAGGCCAGGGTCCGCCCATCCGGCGACCATACCAGCCCGCTGCTGTTTAACGCGCTTTGGAGATAATAGATATGGAAATCGGAGTCCCGTGCTGCCTGATACAAAGATGCTATTGTCTTGGGTTCACCGCCGGGTAGCGTAACGATTTTCAGTGTGATATCCACCGATTCCGAGAAGGGTCTGGTTACGTAAGCAATGGTCAGGCCGCCGGCGATGGTATCCATGGGCCGGATGGCATAAGCGATGACAGGCTCGTCGATCAGACATGTCATACCGCTCATATCAGGGTTAGCCGCCATCAGACAGTCTTCTATCGAATTTGTCCCGAACTGATTCTTATTCCGGCTTATCAGCCATGGGCCGGAAGCAGAAAGCGTGCCACCGGGTGTTGCGGTTAGCATTGCGGTTGGAAAACGGGAGCTCGTTGGTTCAGGCGTCGAAGATGCGCGTGCCTCCGGTTGCGGTGTCCGGGTTGGTTTCGGTGCCTGCGCGGTTTGAGCTTTCCATAACCAATGCATAGCCCAGGCCGTTTGTTCCGCTGTCGTTTGCGTGGTTGCCTGATCTTTCGTTGCAGTGAGCGATCCTCCGGCGACATCAGGCACTTCAGGGGTGGTTTCGATACCTGTTGTGGGCATCGATGCGCACCCGATCAGCAGCAGGCAAACCATACCGATCATGCATTGAGCCTTCCCATTGTTCATAGATTGTCTCTCCTAACACATATGCATTCGCGAACACAATTGGGGACAAATGCTGCTCTTATTGTACCCAGGTGATATACTGTGCAGCCCATCCATCGATGGCCAGGACAGGCTCAAAGTCCGGCTGTCTGGCGATGTACGTATTGGTCTCACCAAACAATAACAGATGCTGGCTGTCTGGCGACCAGGTGATTTGCCGAATATGAGTCTGCGGATCGATTGGGAACAGCCGAGGCTGGGCTACCGCGTCTCCGAGATAGGTTTTCGGCCAACCGCCCATATGTCCCTGCCAGTGCCAGGCCCACCGGGCTCCATCCGGCGATTCGGTCACATAAGGAAAGATCCCGAGTGAATCATCAAGAAGCTTTATGGGCAGCCTGGTCACCTCTCCCTCGGGGGTGATCTGATAGAGCTCCCCGCGCGCTGACAGGCTGAAGAAAACATCGTGAGAGCTGGACCACCACACGGACCATATTTTGTTACTCGATACGACCTGGCAGTCACTACCCCGGCATAGGATGAGAGCTGTTCCCAATGTCTCCACCGCACCATCTGTGCGAGCTAGCAGCCAGGTATGGTGCTCCGGTGAATACGCTGCCTGATCGAATTGGGCCTCCAGAATAATGTCGATGGCTCCCGTCTCGATATTGACGGCCTGGATGCTGTCCCGCTCCTTGTAGCGATTTGTACTAAATAGCATCTGGGTGGGGCTCAGCCAGCCGTAGAAATCAAGTCCATAAATGGATAACGCGCTGTTATCTTTGCCGCCCAGCGAGATGTTGGCTCCACCGCCGGCAGGCACAGCCCACATACCTCCTATTTCAAACCCGCCCATCCCTATCCAGTTAAAGCCATTGTAGATGATGTATCGCCCGTCTGGTGACCACCTCAAGCCATAGCTGTGAAGGGGCCCGTCAGAGAGCTGCTTGATTTCCCCTGTATCGAGACTGTAAGTATAGGCATCAACCGATAGGCCGCTGAGGCCGCCTACGAATGCCAGAGTCCGCCCATCCGGCGACCATGCCAGCCCACCGCCGGCCAGGGCGTCTGCGAGATAGTATCGGGAAAACTCGGAGTCTGCCGCTGCCTGGTAGAGTGAAGCGATAGTTTTGGATTCACCCCCAGGCAAGGTGACGATCTTCAACGTAATGTCAATACACTCCTGGCATGATCGGGTGGCGTAGGCAACGGTCAGGCCGCTGCTGATGGTGTCCATGGGCCGGATGGCATAAGCGATGACCGGTTCAGGGAGCAGCCTGGTCAGGCCGCTCATATCTGGGTTGACGGCCCAGAGATACGTGTCATCTGAGAAGCTACGGAGGGCATTGAGGCCTAACAACCAGGGGCCTGATGGTGATAGGGTGCCGCTGGGCGTCGCGGTTGGCACAACGGTTAGGAAGGGTGTTGCGGTTGGAGTTGCTGTTGGTAATGATGGGCCTTTTGTTTGCGGTGGTTTCGGTGCTTGCGCAGTCTGAGTCTTCTCGGCCCAATGTACCGCCCAGGCTGTTTTAGCGACTGCCGTTTGCGCTGTTGTTTGATCTTCCGTTGCAGTGAGCGATCCGCTGGTGACATCAGGCACTTCAGAGGTGGTTTCGACGCCTGTTGGGGGCGTCGAAACGCACCCGATCAGCAGCAGGCAGCTCGCGGCTGCAAATGTAGCGAATGATATGCGCATAATCATCTCAGTTTTCACTCCCGCCGGCAATCCAGGCGGCCTGCCAATCGTATCGTTGGATGGTTTCGCTTCCTCGCGCGGCATCAGTAACCTGTGTCACCGTGAGATCAGGTAGATCGATCGTATATACTCCCTGCTCTGCAAGCACGATCAACCGCTTACTATCGGGTGACCAGGTGACTCCCGCTATTGAGACACTATTGGGTGTGGGACCAATTTCATCATCACGTATCGGCAGGATTCTGACAGGTTCAGACATCGGCTCGCCAACCCACAAGTCGGATTCACCTCCCATATCATGCAGATGATACCATGCCCACATCTTCTTATCCGGCGAAAAGAGCAAGAATTGGGCATTGTAGAGTATTAAATCCTCGCCGAATGAAAGCGCGGAAGTTTCGCCATCGGGGGTAATTGTATAGAGAAGATCTTGAGTGTCTTGTACCAGAAACACATCATAGTCGTCAAGCCATTGAGCATACTCGATGCTCTGGATGGGGATCTCTTGTCTTTGTCCCTGCCGATTCAACAGCAAGGGGTATTCAGACACAATAGTAGATGGCCGCATCAACCACGCATTATATTCGGGCGCGAAAGCTATGAAGTAATCCTCTAGAGCGATGCTCGTTTCACCAGTTTCAAGATTTATCATGTGGACTTCGTCGGTCCCCTGCTCGCTGTTGTGGTATGCCAGCATGATCGTCGAGGCGCTGAGCCACCATTTGCCCTTCAGATACACAGACGCGTATTCGGGCGTTTCAATCAGGGGGATTGTTTCGGTGCCGTCAGCCTTGGCAGCCCACATATCCGCGAAATCTGCTCCGGCCATGCCAATGGTATCGAAACCTTCATAGACCAGATATCTTCCATCAGGTGACCAGTCAAAGTGGTAGGCATGTGAGGGGCGATCAGATAAGCGAGTGATGCCCTTACCTGAAAAGTCATAGGTGTAGACATCGACGGAAGCCCCGTTCAGCATACCGGCAAATGCCAGCAGGCTTCCACCAGGCGACCACTTCAAAGCGTCCCTATCTATGGCTGCGTATAGGTTCCAGGGGTCTCCCGATTCGCCTGTGTCTTCGAGCAGCGATGTAATGGTTGTTACCTCGCCATCAGGCAGGGAAAGTAGCTTCAATGTGCGATCGAGCTCCAGTCCCTCGGTACGGGCAATGTATGCAATGGTTGCATGGTCGACAGATGAACTGGGCCTGATATCAAAAGCGACAACTGGTTCATCTACCAGTTTCGTCAAACCGGTGCCATCCTCATTGGCTGCCCACAGATATTGGAAACCGTGATACTCGGAACCAGCCATGAAAACCAGCCACGGTCCCTCTTCCGACAGCGGTACACTTGGAACATAGTCAGTGGGAAGTGGTGTGGCTGTGGGGGGAATGGTCGGTGTACTGGTGGGTACCCTGGCGGTGCTGGTCCAGCCCTGTTGAAGCGTCGCAGCAGCATCAGCCTGTGCTGTTGCCTGGTTTTCCATAGGTGCCGGTGATGTGCTGGTGCTGGGCAGTATGTCTGTCGCGCCCGTCGATGCGCACCCGACCAGCACCACGCAAATCACACCCCCGATGACCCGCCCGATCTTCTCGCTACCCATTGCTTGCCTCTTTCCTGTTTCATCAATGCAGTCATATGCCATTATATTGGATCACTCGGCAACGTGGATCACATCGAGCTTACTTAACATGCATAACGTAGAAGCATGCCAAAAGGAGTCGCGACAAAGGAAAGACCCTAAGGGTTTCCAACGAGCGTTAGCTCGTCACCCTTAGGAATGAGCATTAAATAACTTTCCCATTGGCAACCAAGGGAATGGCCTGATAGTTCCAATCAGGTAGATAGTCATCAAAAAC
>JAFGLD010000271.1 GCA_016928235.1 Anaerolineae bacterium
AAAAAGATCGGGATGTTTTTGAAAAAGATCGAGAAGTTTTCGGGAAAAGATCTCGATCTTTTTTGAAAGACATCAAGAAGTTTTTTGCTTAAGTTGCCGGTTATGATGCTTGAACTGATATCAGGCTTGGCACTCGATCCTCCCACTCTGATTGAGTGTCAACTGTAAACTAATCATTGCTTTCAAGGGGGATCCAGGCGTGCGACGCTACCATTTCCTACAGGCTGACGTATTCACCGAGGTGATTTTCGGCGGGAACCCGGTCGCTGTCTTCCCGGATGCTGAAGGATTGTCTGACGACGAGATGCAGAAGATCGCTCGCGAGATGAACCTATCTGAGACCACCTTTGTTCTGCCGCCCACCGATTCCAATGCTGACGCGCGCGTGCGCTTCTTTACACCCTCCAGCGAGCTGCCCTTTGCCGGCCACCCAACCATTGGGACGCACATCATCCTGGCACATCTGGGCCGCTATGAGATCGTCGGCCCGGTGACGCGCGTCTGGCAGCAGGTGGGGATCGGGACGCTGCCGGTTGACCTGATCACCGACGGCAATGGGGTGACTAATCGCGCTGTGATGACGCAGGGCGAGGCGCGGCATGGCGGAGTCTTCAAAGACAAGGGTAAGATTGCCAAATCACTTGGCCTACAGACCTCTGACATCCATCCCGATCTGCCTGTGCAGGTATTCTCGACCGGCCTGCCGGGACTGATGATCCCCCTTGTGTCGCTGGATGCCATTCAACGGATTGCTCTGAACGTCGAGCTGTTCAACCGGATTTGCCGGGCGACCAGTGTGACCGGCGCCGAGGTCTTCACGCTCGAAACGCTCGATAAAGCTCATCATATCCATGTCCGCAACTTCGATCCGCTGGTAGGCATTTACGAAGACCCGGCAACCGGCAGTATGGCCGGCGCGCTGGGCGCTTATCTGCTGGCTAACAATGTGTTCGAATATGAACCGGAGGCATCAACAACTCACTTCGTCATCGAGCAGGGCTTCGAGCTCAATCGCCCCAGTTTGATCGAAGTTGAGGTAGATATCACTCAGGAAGCGATCAGCCAGGTACGTGTCGGCGGGCAGGCGGTGATCCTGATCGAGGGCGAGCTGACGATTGCCTAGCTTATGCTCTGTGATGAGATCACGCGCGACCGGATGGGCCGCGCTGAGCCT
Organism: Anaerolineae bacterium; assembly: GCA_016928235.1. Classification (GTDB taxonomy): domain Bacteria; phylum Chloroflexota; class Anaerolineae; order Aggregatilineales; family UBA3940; genus JAFGMS01. The sequence continues at coordinate 1,175 of JAFGLD010000271.1, forward strand.
GGTCATCACCGTCTTTTTGTCGATAACCCTGACCGCCTGCGAGCCATCTGATGTCCTGGCACCGCTTCCTACCCGGATGGTGCCAACCGCCATCCCTACAGCTGCCCCAACCTTGACGCCGGCTCCACCTGTCGAAACATCGACACCGCTGTTTGCTCCTTCGACACCCGAATCGGCGCCAGTGGCCGGCCAGATCGACTACCAGCCGATGATCGACCGGATTAACGCCCTCCTGAAGCAGGTAGATTACGATGTCGGGGTGGCTTTTGTCGATATCCTCACCGGTCAGGCAATTGGTTTAGGTCGCCAGGGTCGTTTCCATGCCATGAGCACCTTCAAAGGGCCGCTGGCTGCCTATTACCTGTGGCTGATCGAGCAGGGAGAGATTGTCGAGCAGGCTGGCGATCACTATTTCGTCGAAGATATGCTGACGTGGAGCTCCAATACGGATACTTCTTGTATGTTCAAGCGTGTTGGGGGTATTCCCGGCTTCAATGATTGGTTGGCCGCGCAGGGCCTTAGCCGGGCAGATAATTTCGTCTACTCATGGCACCAATGGATCTGCCTGGAGCATGGTCAGCAATATGTCCCAGCCCTTGACGAGCGATATCGATATGGTGATCCCGCGCTTGGCTTGCCGGGAAATGGTGTGCTGCTGCAATGCCCTGACAGCAGTGTTCCGTGTGACAAAGCAGCTCTTCCGCTGGACTTGGCCCGATTCTACGCCCGGATTTATCGAGGCCAGGTGCTGTCACCGGACAACACCGAGCGATGGCTGGAGTGGATGGAAAAAGACCTGCCCATTACATCGATGTTCGACAGCCTGCCGCTGGATGTTCAAGACCTCGTCCACGCCTATGCCAAGAACGGCTTTCACCCCAAAGACAAAGACTACCCGATGAACTTCTACCACGAAGCAGGTATCCTCGAAACGCCACACGGCGCATTTGCTCTGGCAGTCTTCATGCAAAACAACCCCGAATGGCGCGGCACCGACATCCACGGGCAGATCGGCTTGCTGGCTTACGTTCACTTCAATATGGCGCACGAGCCGGCAGGCGATTGACGCCTATCCGTCTTCTTGCCGGACAAACCCGGCGATCGATATCAGCATTCTGTAGATTGCCAGCAAGGCCAGTCCACCCACCAGGAGGATCAGATAGAACCCAAGGTGGAACTGAAAGCCCATCGACAGGATTGCCGATATCATTCCCACTACATCGACGATCAGCAACCGGCGCAGGTGTTTTCTCTCGATGCTTCTATGTGTCTCTTCCCGGTCGCTCTCTGGTTTTGTTGGCATGTCCTTGTAGCTGGAGCATCTTTTTACCGTATAACCGCTAACAGAACCCGGCATTCGCTGCCGGAAGCGCGATAGATCCCAGGCCGAAAGCGCCAGTACAACCACCAGGACCATCGGTAATGATGACGATCCGAACACAATCTGAACAACTGACAAGAGGATGATGCCGGCCATGCCGGCGTCTGCCGCGCTTCCCTGACCACGCCATTCCAATAGAAACCAGCCGGCACCAACTGCCAGGCTGGTCGCTGCCAACAGCCAGAGAGATGTGACGGCAAAGACGCCGGCCAACAATAGTGTGCATAGACTAATACAAATCAGCAGCACTGGACGGGTCATATTCCATCCCCCAGTCGACATCGAACAGGTTGGCCCAGCATCACTTTTTGGACGGCGTGCGCCAATGATTCGTCGACACGCCAATCCACCACCTGGACGCCGGCTCGGCGAGCTTTTTGCAGTACAAAGCCACGCTCGATGCGCGCGAGTCGATAGGCATGATCCGCCTGCCAGTTCCGGACAGATCCTCCGTCTTGCGTGAGCATCTGGGCCTCGAAGTGGAGCGGGTCGGGGCATATGACCATCACAGCATAGCCGCGAGCACGTAGCTGTACCAGTACCGGGACATCCTCCATCGACAGCGGACTGATCAGGACGATTTGCGAACGTGCCGGAAAGAAGCGCGTAGGGAGATATCCCAGGCTCTCAAGAGCGTAGTTGTGTCCGATACTGACCTGTGCCAGCATCTTCAGGATACGCTCGCGTTGGATCTTGCCATATCCGGGAAAAACACTTCGAATGACACCCCCATACACGAGCAAGCCGACACGATTGCCGTCATTCAGGAAGGCATCGGACAGAGACAATGCGGCTTTCACAGAGTGCTCGAATAACGAATCGCTACCGCTTCGAATGTTCACATGGCTGCGCGCATCCAGGATCAAACCAACATCGGCGACCCGCTCCATCTGGTAGATGTTGGTGTACAGTTCACGTGGGTGACGTGCCGCGATTCGCCAGTTGATGTGGTGCTCAGGATCGCCTGACTGGTATTCACGCACCAGGAAGAAATCGACACCCGATCCGCCCTGCCGGGAGGGGATTGGGCCGGAAAAGCCGCGTGTTTGGGGTGGGCGGATCGGGACGGATTTCATGCTGATCGCGGTAGGCTTGACACGCAGGCTCATGGGAGCATCCAGCCGAACGTCCCGGCTAAACAGGCCGAATGTCTCCATGGCGGTGACGGCTGTGTGTGTAGCGGAATATTCTCCTCGTGGGGCACAGATCGTATAGGCCATCTCATGTTTGTCGCCGGTCGGCAGCGATGCGAGGGCGATAGTGCTTCCTTCGATGAGCCTGACACCGGGCGGTAGTGGATCGAGCAGTGCCAACTCTTCCACCGGGGCGCCGACGTTGTGGACGGTCAGATGAACCGTGATCGGCTCCCCAGATGAGACCCACTGGTGGCTCATCTCGCGGCGGATAACCAGTTCGATATTTTCGGGAGAAAACCAGAGCGCCACACCGAGATAGATGATCAGCGGAAATGCCAGAGCCAGGATCTCACCCCGCAGGCTGAGCAGTCCTATCAGCAGCAGGCTAAACAGGAGTACGACAAGAAGCAACAGGTGTTTTTTCATTGGATAACCGGTACGGCAACCGACTGCAAGACCTCGCTCAGAACACGGTCGGCAGCCTGGGGCGCAGTCCATAGATCGGGCTCCAGGATGAGACGATGAATGAGTGCCGGCTTAACGAATATCTTCACGTCGTCGGGTAACACATAGGCGCGGCCATGCATGGCGGCCCAGGCACGGCTGAGCTTGAGCAAGGCCAGCGCGCCGCGTGGACTGGCGCCGACTGCTACCTGATGATGGGTGCGTGTCTTGCCGGTCATCTCTACGATATAGCGCTCCAGATCGGGGTCGACATGCACTGTCTCGATCACCTGGCGCATATCCAACAGCCCATGAGCGTCGATGACCGGATTCAAATCGAAGTCATCCTGCATGCGCGCGCGCCGTCGGCGCAGCACTTCCTGTTCCTCTTCAGGGGAAGGGTAGCCAACCGACAGCTTGACGATGAACCGGTCGAGTTGGGCTTCGGGCAGCGGGAAGGTGCCTTCGTATTCAATCGGGTTTTGGGTGGCAATCACGATGAACGGCTGCGGCAGTTTCATCGTTTCACCCTCCAGCGTTACCTGGTATTCCTGCATTGCTTCCAGCAGTGCCGATTGGGTGCGCGGTGATGCACGATTGATCTCGTCGGCCAGGATCAGGTTGGCGAAGATCGGCCCCTGGCGCAGAACGAACCGGTCCTGGGCCCGGTCGTAAATATAACCGCCGGTGATATCCCCCGGCAGCAGATCGGGTGTGAACTGGATGCGGCGAAAGGTCATCCCCAGCGCGGAGGCAAAGCTGTTGGCGATCAGAGTCTTGGCCAGGCCAGGGTAATCTTCCATCAGCACGTGCCCGCCGGCCAGGAGGGCAGCCATAATCTGCGCCAATACCTGCTGTTTGCCGACAATAGCTCGCTCCACTTCCTGGATAATCTGGCCGGACTGCTCGGCCACCCACCGGACATCACCTGTTGTCTTGGTCACAATGTACCTCCAGACGTTCTTCAAGGTATGAAATGATTTGCTCTAACTGGCGGTTGACCTCACCGCCGGTCGACGGCTTTCGCCGGGAAAAAAGACGCTCCCAAAATCGGGAGAAGAAAGTGCTCCTCGTGTTGCGCTCGGGTGAATGACCCAGAAGCCGCTCGGCAACCAGATCACGCACTGCCGGAGGGACATCGAAGGTTCCCTCGGCGATCAGACTTTCCATCTCCAAGGTATCTCGATGTTCCTGGTAAGCCAGGACATTCAACAAGAAGCGGCGCAGCTCGGATGCGGTATCGTCCAGAAAGAACATGCTGCGATCGAGCTGTTGACATCGTTTGAGCCAGAACCGGTAACGCGACTGGCTGGTTATGGGAATGATGGGTTCTCGTTTCGCTGGCCTGGGCTCCCGGATGCTTCGCACTCCCATGATGGCGACCCCAAGGCCCATCAGCGCGAAGATTGCCAGGCATCCTGTCTGCGGAATACCAAGAAAGGCTTGAAAGATGATCCAGAGCAGGTAATAGATGGGAATGACGATGGATTGCCGGACAACATCTCGATACACCAGCGCCAGCACGGCAAAGATGATCAGGGTCAGGACGGTAAGCAGCAGGAAGTATCGCTCACGCTTCATAGGTCTTTCCTTCCTGGCATGCCGCGACGATGTCCTGCAGACACAGGATTGCCAACTGCTCGTCTTGCCGGCCGGTCAGTTGGCCGCCATAGCGTGCTTCTTCGAATAAGTGGGTTAGCCGCAGCAGCGATTCGGCCGGCAGGCCGTGTCTCTCCAGAAGGCTCTCGAATTCGTGTGGCGTCACGTATTGTTCCCGGACGATCCCTCTTGTCTCCTTGACAACCAGCATCATCTCCCTGTAACAACGCAAGATGGTCTCCCGCAAATCTTCGCCCAGCTCGAGCCGGTCGAGGGCGTCCTGGGCTTCCTCGGCAAGGCGATCAAGTGCTGTAGCAGGTTCGCGGTGCCGGATAAACAGGCGCATCAATCCAATCGATATCCCGGCCAGGAACAGCGCAATAGCCAGGCTGGCCACCCAGGTCGTCCAGTCAGGTGGCTCGTCGACAAACACGGTGGAATCGAGGCCCGTTCCTTCCTCGGCGAGTTCGGTAGTCGACAGAGCCTCATCGACAGGATCGGGTGCCTCTGTCGGCGCAATCCGGTTCAACAAGGCAAGAAGCATCATGACAATCAATAGGCTAACCAGAAGTTTGGCCAGTTGGCTCCGCCCCTGTTTGCTGAAGAGCATGACAAGCAATATGATTGGTGTCAAGATGACCGATATAGCCAGGAACCCACGAAAAGCCAGGATCAGTACCGAATGTGTACCTGGTAATTCTCCGGTGGATTGCTCGGGCAGGGACTGACTGGGAATCTTAAGAGGCTGTCCGGGCTGCAAGTCGACCTGGTTCAGGCTGGCAGCCAGGACAAACATGAGCATCGCTATCCCGGCCAGGAGCAGAAAGAGGGTCAGTTTTTGCCTGTTGATCGCCATACTATTCCTCCAACCGCTGCGCCAGTAGACTTTATCGGAAGTAGCCTGAGTTAGGCACAAAATCAGCTGGATTTTACGCACAGCACGCCTGTTACCAATACAGTCTATTCAGGGACCGGCACAATTCTACCCGATCCGGCGGCTTTATGTACAATCGAAACGACGGCTTGCTGTGCGCGCTCATTTCGCGGCGCCAAAGACACCCTGACTTCACCATCGAGCACTGTCAGACGGATCGGTCCCTATCCTGGGTGTTGCGCCAGGAACACTTGTCCAAAAATGAAATTTTAGGTTAGGATATCCTGCTGGAAAATTTAGTGTTGGGAGCTCCTTGATGAGTAGCGTTTCAAAATCTGATAACAAGAAGGTTACGCTGGCTAATGTTGCCCAAGACAGCGGAGTCTCTCTGGCAACTGTTTCATTGGTCCTCCGCGATAAGCCGGGTGTCAGTGAAGAAACACGTCAGCGTGTTCTGGATAGTGCCAAAACATTAGGATACATCTATACCCCATCCAATCAGGCCCTTAGTCGTAGCATCCCCAACCAGATTGGCCTGATCATTAAGAGCCGTCCCGATGATATCCCGGCAACCAATAGTTTTTACGCATCAGTCATGGCCGGGATCGAGATGATCTGCCGGCGCAGCCAGATCAACCTGATGTATGCCAACCTGTTGGTGGACGAGAACAACAATCCGTTGGAGATGCCGCGCCTGATGACACGTCAAGAAGTTGACGGCTTATTGATCGTCGGGATGCACCTGGACAGCCAGATGGTTGCGGGTATCAAAGACCTGGGGATGCCCGTTGTGCTGGTCGATGCTTATGCAGACGGTGATCCTTTTGATGCTGTTGTTACAGACAATTTTATGGGTGGGTATCGCGTCACAGAATACCTGATCCAACAGGGCCATCATCACATTGCCATTGTCGGGAGCCAGCCACAATCGTATCCCAGCATACAAGAGCGCCGTGACGGATATCTGAGAGCACTGAATGATTACGATTTAACGCCAGCGTTTGGCGACTGCCCACTTCATCCCAGTGCTGTTAAGCCATGTGTGGAAAGTTTGCTCGAGGAACACCCGGAGGTCACGGCGATTTTTGGCAGCAATGATGATGTGGCTATTGCAGCTATGCAAGCCGCGCAGAGCTTTGGCAAACATCCGCCGGAAGATCTGGCGGTGGTTGGATTTGATAATATCCATCTAGCGCATCTCGTCACACCTCGTCTCTCGACTATGCGCGTGGATATGGTAGAAATGGGCCGATTGGCTGTTTACTTGCTGATGAATCGCATCGAGTTCCCCGAAGCCGGGCGTGTGCGCACTGTTATCTGCCCACACCTGATTGAACGCGATTCCGGTCTTCCTGTCTAAGCGGCTCAGGGCCGCCGCTCACAGATCAATACGATGCAATGAGAGTCCGTTGACAGTTATGACAACTCTTCTGTGAAGCAGTTCTTCGTCTATTTCTGCTTTCCTCCAATCGGTCTTAGGGTTTAGAAAGAAATAAACTGTAACTATTCAGCCATGCGAGCTGGCGTTTCAATAAACATCTCTCCGGCATTGACACCATCGTTGTCTGGTTTCCGTTTAATCTTGATCATTGTACGTTCTCTGGGTCTCACAGCAGATTTATTGGGCAAAAAGAAAATATCCTTCCCAACACCCCAGACCAACCATACTCTGGACAGGTCTAAACTCAAAACGCAGGAAGGAAATCGCCCATGCCGGTAATGTCTGACTTAGGCAAGGTAAAGGTGAAGGATGTCCCCTTTTGAGGATCGGACTCAATGCTGAATTGGCCTCCATGTTGCTCGATGACCCGCTGAATGGAGGTGTAGTCTTCCTGGGGAAGCTCCGTGACTTGATAAGATATTTTGATCTGAAGCTCGTCGATGATATCTCTGACGACGAACTTGACATAATCACCCTGTGACGACGCGCCGATCGCACTTTCCAGCAGTGTCTCAATGACATCCAGGACTCGACCTCTATCCATGTAGAGTTCCGGCAAAAACTCATCGAAGATCGTCACCAGATCGACGCCGGATTGCTCGGCCAGATAACGCGCCGATTCGATCGCTGATTGGGCCACATATTTCAGCGATGCCATGCTTCGATGCAATAAAGCCGGTGCAATCTCGGGCTTAACAATCGTTTCAAGGGGAGGTAGTGGCGCTGTCTTGATCTGACTGGCGTCACGCCTGGGCTTCAGTTTCTGGACATCATCTTCGCCAGCCGGCACAACAGGCAGCAGATTTAGGGGTGTATGGCCGGCCGCCGAATTGGCAACATCCAGGATCAGATCCATAAGCTCAGCGGCGGTTGGTGGATATCCGTCTTCGTATGATGGCTGATCGGTATCGATTTTCTCCGGCGCTGCATCCTGATCGGGCGTCTGGGAAAATAGACCTGGCCCGGTTATTGAAGGTAATGGTGCTTCTACGGTGTCAGCAGGTTCAAGTTCAGTCTCTGGTAGGGATTGAATCGCTTTTGGGGCCGGGGCGGATATATCGGCCAGGGCAGCCGAGAGACGGCCCTTTTCGATCACCAACGAAGCAAGGTAGGCGACACCTTGCAACATATCCCGGTCGATAGGCTTGAAGGCTCCTGTCCGGCTGTTAACGACCTCTAACAACCCGATCGCCTGTCCGGCAATCACCAAAGGGGCGGCAACAATCGTTTCTACCTGCATGCCCCATTGATCATCAAACCCGAGCATAAAATGAGGATCGTGATCGGCATCATTCACGAGTAATGGAATATGCTCGTCCAACACCACGCCGGCAATCCCGCTTCTTGGAATATGTGCGCCCAATAACCGCCTGGCATACAGGCCGGCTGCTGCATGGACTGCAAGATCGTCGCTTTGAAGATCTGTTAGTAGCAAGATCATAGCCAGTGCGCCTTCCAACATCCTGACAACCTGATTGAGGATATCTTGCAAGGCACGCTCCAACGATGTTGTCTGTTGGACGTTTTCCAGGATCTGCCAGAACTGGTCGAGATGTTGCGCGTGGCTATCCTCTTGTCGTGCCACCGGCGATACCGGTGCTTCGGCTGGGGGCTGTGGCACTTCGGATAACAGGTGAGCCAGGTGTGCGTTTTCAACAGATGTTGTAATCTGGCTCACGGCCGCAATCATTCGTTGACGTCCCTCTGCCGTCGCGATGTCCTGGCTGTTGTGTCCTCCGATCAGCAAGAGTCCAGACCTGGCATTCCTGCCACGTAACGGGATCAGGCTGATGAACGCCAGGTCGAGATCCTGGCAGACACTGAGCACCGGTCCGGGTAGATCGAAGAGCGGCAGGTTGAATTCAGCCACCCGGCTGAGAGCCGCTCGTCCCAGACGACCGGCCTCCGCCCCAGTTCGGAGTGTGATCGTTTCCCGCAGGCCGGGAGCAGTGGCCGGGTTCCAGCGGGTGGCAACCGACGCACTTTTCAGGATCTCTTCGTCATCATCAAGGGTAAACAACCAAACCAGCTCGCAAGCGAGAAGGGGCAGAACCGTCTGTAGGGCTTCATTGGGCAGATGAGCATTACCAGCGACTAAAGCGCCATTATTCGATAGCAGGATATGAATGCGAGTGTTCAAATCATCGAGGATAACCGGCCTGGTAACATAATCATCCGCGCCGGCCATCAGCGCATCGATCCGGACGGTGACAGGATCGGAGTTGCTGATCAAGATCACCGGGATGCAACGAGTTTGTTCGGTGGTCCGCAGTATACGGCAGGTCTCTATTCCGTCCACACCGGGCATTACGGCATCAAGCAGGATCAGATCGGGGCTTCCGCTCGATGCCAGATGGATCGCCTCGGCGCTGTTTGATGCTGACAGTACGTCGTAACGACGCATGGCAAGCCAGTTGCGCATGACTTCAAGAATATCGGGCTCGTCGTCAACCACTAAAATCCGGGGCATCGATGTCACTTCCAGGGCACATTGTTCTTTTACTCAAGTATAATGCAATTTGGTTTTATACGCCGAAGGTAACTACTCGACCGATACACCGGTACAGCGTAACCTGCCGGTCTTCATTTCACATCAGGCGTCTTATCTCACACCAAAAAACTTCTCGATGTCTTTCAGAAAAGATCATGATCTTTTTCCGAAAACTTCTCGATCTTTTTCTTGACCTGCCAGATCTGTCATCGATCAACAAAGATGGAAAATGACCTTAAGTTGACAGCTATGAACTTACCATTTATTGCAAGCTCGACTGGGAGAGTTATTGAATCGCCATTCCTGAGCTATTTTTAGATGAATGAATACGTATCCTCGACTCGCTCTCGACCAAGGCTTTATTGGTTTCTCTGGTAGGTGTTACCTTATTATCGATTCTTGATGTGCCAAAAATAGGCTCAGGAATACGGAAATGTCCCTCCTGGTCAGTTGTGCCATTCGCGGGCGAACTTTTCGAGTTAATTGTGTGTACAGTTTTGATGTGGGTTAAAGAGAGCAGGAGTCTCTGGGAAAAGTCTCCTTCCACAATTAAGGGTACTGGGGGAACGACGGGCACTTACGACCAATCACAAAGGGTAGTTTATCTCCTTTTGTGATTGGCCCTCATATTCAAGTGTATCTTCTCAATAGACAGGGTTAAAGTTGCGTTGCTCAACGCTTTTTATGCGTAAAAATTCATGATAGAGACGTTGTCTCTCGAATTATCATGAACACCATCGAAAATCAACAGCTCACAGTCAAAAACGAACATAGTCGCCAAATGATGTGCTCAAGTGTCATTCCTGTGTAAGGAGGAGTCGTCGATTGTGACAGGTGGCTTCCCGCTCCACGCTTCCGCGGGGGCAGGCATTTCGCGGGAATGACAGCATTGACCAAGGTATTGATGTCCAAAAACGAATAGCTGGGCAGTGATGAGCATGCTATAATCCTTTTTAAGGAATGGCAATTCAATAACTATCCCAGTTGAGATTGCAATAAGGACTATGGATGGGGAAGTTAATCAAGCTTCATTCCTAAGACTAATGGAGCCAACTTACACAGCCTGGAGCACAGTAATGAATACTTGCATGTGTCTGAAGCGGGGCTTGTAACCTCCCGCTTCGTCACGAAACACAGCACAGAGTCATCTAATTCCAACAGCCAACTGACGAAGACCGGTAGGCAGCCCCGCAGCCGAGAGAGAGATGTTCGGCAAGGTGAGCCGTTTCGAACCGGCTTTTGTGTTTAGTTGGCTGTTTGTTTGCCTGGTAGCCCCAGCGCAATAGATCCAGCAAGAGGATACAGTAGATGTTTAAACAATTACACAAGGATATTCAGGCGGTATTTGATCGCGATCCGGCAGCACGCAGCATACTGGAGATTCTGATATGCTATCCTGGCCTACATGCCATGTGGGGAAACCGGCTGGCGCATTGGTTGTGGATTCATGGTGCCAAGCTGCTGGGGCGCTGGGTGTCACAGCTCACTCGCGGTTTGACCGGGATCGAAATCCACCCCGGTGCGCAAATCGGCCCTGGCCTTTTCATCGATCATGGCATGGGAGTTGTGATCGGCGAGACAGCAGAGGTTGGATCAAATGTCACTTTGTATCATGGCGTAACACTGGGAGGCACCAGTATCGAGAAGGGTAAGCGACACCCAACACTGGGTGAAGGTGTTGTAGTCGGTGCAGGAGCAAAGATCCTGGGCGCGATCACGATTGGAGATTATAGCCGGATAGGCGCCAACGCGGTGGTGGTAAAAGATGTACCGCCGAACTCAGTGGTAGTAGGTGTGCCGGGCCATGTGGTGGTGCGGCATAAGCCCCATATGCCGTCAGATGCCCCCGATCTGGATCACACCAAACTGCCGGATGCAGTGGGCAAATCACTTGCAACACTGATAAACCGGGTCGATGAGCTGGAAAAGCGGCTGACTGAACACAATGGTGACGATAGCCATTTGCCGGATCCGCAACTACCTATATCATGACTCCACTAAAAAAGTACCTTTTTCAGTGGAGTCATGCATATCAAAAGGTTCTATTGTCCAAGAAAAATAGGATTTACCGATTTGAGCGTAGACAAGACGTTTCCATTGATCTGCTTCCGACTTTGGTAGGAAAAGTAACCCTTGCCATATCTGTTCAGCGGCAGTAGGATACTATGAGTCGGAATATTGGTCTGACTCATCATCTATATCACTGTTGAGATTATCATGTTACGCGAAATTCGAGAATGGCTGATTGGGCCACCACTGCCTACAACAAGTGCCAGCCACGAGCGTCTGGATAAAATCCGGGCGCTGGCTGCGTTATCGCCCGATGCACTGGCGTCGGTAGCCTATGCTAACCAGGAAATCTTTCTGGGACTGGTGGTGGCCGGGGCAGCCGGTCTGACCTACTCGTGGTCGATCGCAGTAGCAATCGCTATGCTCCTGGCCATTGTATCGCTATCCTATTCACAAGTTATCAATGCTTATCCTACTGGCGGTGGCTCGTATTCAGTAGCCAAAGAGAACCTGGGAAGCACACCCGGTTTAGTAGCAGCAGCCGGTCTGACGACAAGTTATGTACTCAATGTTGCCGTCAGCTTAACCGCAGGTGTAGCAGCTATCGCGTCTGCTTTCCCTTCCTTGTGGCCCTATCGAATTACGCTTGCCCTTTTGCTATTGCTGCTTATGACATTAGCAAATCTGCGTGGTCTACGCGAGTCAGGAACCGTGATGTCTGTGCCTGTCTATTTGTTTGCAGGAACATACCTGCTCATGATCGGCTACGGCATTTACATAGCCCTGACCCAGGGACCAGCCTCGCTACAGGCTACGGCGCCACCGGCCATCGAGCCTGTTACGCCTTTCCTCATCTTACACACCTTTGCTGCCGGTTGTACGGCACTGACAGGGGTTGAGGCAATAAGCAACGGTGTGACAATCTTCAACCCACCTGAAGCAAAAAATGCAAATCAGACAATGGCAGCAATGACGATCCTAATGGGGATATTATTCCTGGGTACAGTTGGACTAACGCAATATTTGGCAGTCATTGTCTTGCCTGAGAAAGAGACCATCCTGTCAGGCCTGACGCGGCATACTTTCGGCTCCGGAATACTCTACTTGCTCATTCAATCTGCCACGCTGTTGGTGTTGGTTGTGGCAGCAAATACCAGCTATGTTGGTTTTCCGCGATTGGCTTCTCTGGTAGCTCAGGATGGCTATTTGCCACGACAGCTCTCTTTCCTGGGCGATCGTTTGGTTTTCTCCAATGGTGTGATGCTATTGGCAGGATTGGCAGGTTTTTTAATTATCTTCTTTGGCGGCAACACACACCTGCTGATTCCTCTCTTTGCAGTTGGCGCCTTTCTCGCTTTTACGATGTCACAGGCAGGAATGGTTGTCCACTGGTTACACAACCAAGGATCGAACTGGCTCTTCAAGTCATTCATGAACAGTCTGGGTACATTAGTCACTGGAGCGGCATTATTGATTATCGCAGTCAGCCGGTTTGTTGACGGTGCCTGGATCGTCATTTTCCTGATCCCATTGCTTGTGCTGACTTTCCGTATGATACACAACCACTATGACGATATCCGCCAACAACTAACGCTGCGTGGGCTGCCCCCCTCGCTCACACCGCTGCCCGAGCCGCGCATTGTCTTGCCGGTCTCCGGCGTTCATCGTGGGGTGATTGAAGCACTACGCTATGCCCGTTCCATCTCAGATAACGTGACTGCCGTTTTTGTTGAGATCGAGCCGGGATCCGGAGAGTTCACCCGCAAGCGATGGGAAGAGTGGGGACTTGATCACGATGCCCCCCTGGTGATTGTTCCATCACCCTATCGCTCGGTAGTTGGACCCCTTCTGGATTTTCTGGATAAAACCGATCGAGAACACAATGATGGCCAGTTGGCCAGTGTATTGCTACCTGAATTTGTTCCGGCTCGTTGGTGGCAAACGCTGCTTCACAATCAGACAGCTATGGCACTTAAGCTGGCGCTAACTTACCGTCGAAAAAAGGCAAATAAGATCAGAGCCATCATCGATATTCCTATGCACCTGAGAAAATAAATACCAAAGTGCTACTTTTCCAAATGGCACGCTGTTGCATCAGGAGTATACTGGTATAGGCACAGGTTGGTTGGACCATCTTGTGTCCAGACATTTAGAATGAGGAGACTGTTATTTTGCACACCCAATCCCCAGCCCGTTCTCTCGATCCCCGCATGATGGTACAGCTCGTTAGCCGTACATTTGCGCTGTCTATCGAGCCATTGCCGGCTTTGTTACGCGACACCACCACTATCGCCTATCTGATGTTTCGCATTGCCGATTTTCTGGAGGACAACACAATCATGACTCCACAACGCAAAGTGGAGTTATTGAATTTGTGGATCAATATGTTGGGCGGTGAGGCCGGGCCAGAGGCACTGGTTGAGCACCTGGCAGATGTCGATCCTGGCGATCAGGAAGCCGCAGTCGCCAAACAGGCAAGCGACGTGTTGGCTCATCTACGTAAGCTGCCACCTGAGCTTCAAAAATACATTGTCACCGAAGTCCGGGAATCGGCGGCGGGGATGGCGCGCTGGCAGGTACGCGGCCCAGTAGTGATCGATGAAGCAGATCTCGATGATTACATGTTCGAGGTAGCCGGGCGCGTAGGACACCTGTTAACACACATTTTTGCCTACTACTTCAGGCCGATCAAAGATCTCCAGGAAGAACTGATGCCGTTGTCTCGTGAGTTTGGGCTGGCACTTCAGACCGTCAACATCATCCGAGGACTACACAAAGATTACGAGCGTGGCTGGATTTACGTGCCGCAAAGCTTCTGCGCTGAGGTAGGGTTAAACCCACCCGATCTATTCCAGCCGGAGAACCTCGAAGTAGCGATGGAGGTTGTCAATACGCTGGCCGATAAGGCCGAGCGGCATCTACGGAATGGGCTGGCCTATATTCAGAAGATACCCCGCCGCTACCACCGATTGCGGGTAGCGGCCATGTGGCCATTGTTCTTTGCCGTACGCACACTGGCAGTCAGCCGAGGAAATCGATGCGTGCTGGAGAGCGAAGCCAAGATCACCCGTGACGATGTGAAGGCGATCATGTCGGAGACATGGCGGATGGGTTGGTCAAATCAATGGTTGGAAAGTTACTATGAACGACTACGCGCGCCATAGCGTAAAACATGAAGTAACGAAGATGATAGTTGGCGCCGGGCATCAACCCGGCGTTTGATTCTTGCGTATGTGGCGCAAAGTCCCCTGTGCAGGCCGATGTTTTCTCTTTACAGGAAAAGTCACCTATAATAAGCTTAACAGGGAAGGTCATTCCAGGCAGGGTGCCAGAGGACAACATGGGATATACGTTGATCGTCGACGATGAGCCGGAGCTTTCGCGGCTGATCGCCATCACGCTATCCGGTATCCAAATCCCGACTAAAATTGCCTATGATGGTGAGGAGGCAATGGCCTTTATCAGGCAGGAGCTACCCGATCTCATCCTGCTTGACTTGATGATGCCGCGTATGTCGGGCTTCCAGTTATTTGCCCTCCTCAAGAACACACCAGAGACAGCCCACATTCCAATAATCGTCGTTTCGGCTTATATAGATCGGGATGATCATGCCGGGCTTCGAGGCGCTGCCCGGATCATGTCAAAGGGTAGTTTTGGAGCCGCTGACATCCGTGAGGCAGTCGCGTCTATATTGGGCTTGACCTGAGAAGATTGTCCGGCCGGCAATACACATACGAGTGACAAAGTATGACTGCAATCGCATCAGGGGTCTTAATGTGCTCAGGTACTCCGATCACATAGTCTGTTAACCCCATGCGATCTTGAGCATCGAGCAGATTTGCCAAGGCCTCGATTGCGTATGGGCTCATCCCATGACTTGTATCTCCGCTTTCTACCCAACATTTCTGGTCGATACTCATCAGTTACCTGGGGCAGGGTTTCGGCGCGCAGCTCAAGCCCGATGGCCGACGTTATGTCGTTGATGTAATGCGTTACATGGTCGATGTAGAACGTTACGTCGTTGATGTAATGCGTTACATGGTCGATGTAGAGCGTTACGTCGTTGATGTAATGCGTTATGGGGTCGATGTAGAGCGTTACGTCGTTGATGTAATGCGTTACATGGTCGATGTAGAGCGTTACGTCGTTGATGTAGAGCGTTACATGGTCGATGTAGAGCCTTACATCCTTGACAATCTGCGTTGCATGCGACCCTCCCGGAGGTTCAAGCGTAGCCAACCTCCGGGAGGATGTTTTTACACAAACGTCTCCGGCCGATACTCCCCGAATACCTTGCGCAGCACGCCGCAGATCTCGCCGAGCGTCACGTCGTGCTCGACGCACTCGATTCTATTTACCCTATTGCTCGTTTCTCCACTGTTCGAGGACTTTGCGTGCTCTTGGATTATTTGAACGTTCAAGTACGTGCGCAATTCGATCTGAGAGTTCAGGAGCGCGGATACCTTTGGCGAACGCCAGGAAGCGAATATCTTGATCCAGCCGTAGAACTTCATTGTCTGGCGTATCGATTATTGTGTAGAAAATCGCTTCTTGCCAAGAGGACGCTGGTGCAACGTCAAATGATTGCAGCAAGAATTCGGCCTGCTGGTTGATGTGCGCCTTCCCAAACTCACTTTGTTTCCAATCGTGGATAGCCGCAATCGCATCAGGAGTACCAATTTGCTCAAGCGCCTCGATCACGTAGTTTGTCGATCCCGTGCGATTCTCAGCATAGAGGCGTTTGGTCAACGCTTGAATGGCTTTGGGGCTGCTGAGCCTTCCCAGTGCAGCCACGGCATAAACATGATAGAAACTGGTGGTTTCAAGTGTTTCGATAAGCTCGATAAGCACCGGTATCGCATTCTCGTCTGCCGCCGCAGCCAGTGTCCCAACAGCGGTATCTCGTACCAAATCATGCTTGTCGTGCAAAGCTACCTTCGCTGCTTCGATAATCTCTGTGTTGCCGGGTTCTCCCACTATCATCAACAGGTACAGTACTGCTGCGCGCTTTGCGGGTTCTTTTGTCTGAAGTGTTTGAAGCAAAACGGGCACAGCAGCCTGCCCGATCTCCCTCACAATCCATTCAAGCTCCTCGTATGCACTCTCCGGGTCATCCTCTACCTGTGCCATCGCAGCAAGAAGGTCGACCAACTCAGGGATTTGGCCAACATTACGAGGCTTCAACGCCAATTCGTGGACTTTCTCTTCGACCTCTCTGAGAGTTTCTGTTTTGGGCATCTACTGCCTCCTGATTTACCCAGCCTGACGCTGACAGCGACATAGTCAAACATCGGCCAAACGAAGCATACCTCGCATGCTACACAAACGTCTCCGGCTGATACTCCCCGAACACCTTGCGCAGCACGCCGCAGATCTCGCCGAGGGTGCGAACCTTCCCGGAGGTTGGTTTCGACTGAACCTCCGAGAGCCTTCAACTGTGCAATACACGCTCCGCGATCTGCTGAACACGTTCCCAGGTCATACCCGTTCGCTGTTCAACTGCCAATGGGTGATCGGTTGGCTCAAGCTCGATGAATGGTCGCCGACCGACTTCCCGCGTGTGTACCATCGTCTTGAGCCCAAGCGTATCTGGATAGACAGATATGTTTGTGCTGAGCCAGCCGAAATATGGGGGTTCCGATTCTCTTCCTGGTTGTTCCCACAGATGGCAGGCCCGCTCATAGTTCGGCTTACTCAACGATACCCACACATCCCACGAAAACACTTCTTCTGAGCCAATGATCGGAATGTTAATGTTGCCAACAATAAAGAAGAATTCCTCATCGATAACGCACTGGTCGCTGGATAGAAAACAGCGTTTTGCCTGTTCATTTTTCGGGATGGTCAGATAGTAAGCCGGGACAGGCGCACCATAGTGAAGCGGAATCCCGTCATGATATTTACCGCAAGTGGCACACTGATATCTCTGCACTGTATCTTCCCACAATGGTAGTTGCTACACAAACATCTCCGGCTGGTACTCGCCGAACACCTTGCGCAGCACGCCGCAGATTTCGCCGAGCGTCACGTCGTGCTCGACGCACAAGAGCAGCAGGTTCTCCATGTTCCACGAGAGGTGGCCGCTCAACCCTCCATAGACTACGTGTGGGTTCTTCGCTTCAATTCTTCGAAATATGCCTGGAATTCTTTCCGATCGATGTCAAACCTGGAGACATCTGGCAAGATTGTCTCGAAATAGCTTTGCAATTCAGCAAGCTCGATCAGCTTCTCATTCAGCATAAACTGCACATCCTCAAGATCGGCCTCAAAGCCACGGGCGATTTTGCTGAGGGCAATGCTGTACAGGTCGAAGATATACACATCGATCTGCCCATAGGAGCCAACCAGGTGTCTATGTCGTTCTGCATCAGGAGGTAATGGGATGAATTCTCCCAAGGGGACTGCTTCCGCATCAAGTTTCATCTCAGAGGCCAACTGCTCAATCGCGGTTTGAAACACACTTGCGTTACCCGCATTCCAATCGAGAGCATACCACATCTAGAGTCTCGCGCGGGCTACCTAGCAGACACAGAGCACTTCCGCCCAACAGATAGAATTTGGCTTGCCCGGAATATTGTTCACCGAGCCGCTGCAAGAAGAGCTTGAGCAAATCTGAAGTTACGGGTTCCACTGCTGTTCCAACTCCCATCGACGCAGAAGGTGGTGTGCCACGTTCTGATAAGTGCCTGTCCAATTCACCATCACACCCGTTTTGCTTCGATGGATCAGGCCAAGCTCATACAACGTGTCTTCTGGTGGTACATCCGGTGTCAGTCCTAGCTCCACTGAAAACAAATCTGGTAGCCATTTCCATTGCCGGGCCAGAAAGGTTTTGAGGCGTTCAGCATGCTGTCGCTGTAAGAAAACCGCGGCAGTGTAAAACAGCTTCAATGTGACCTGATCAGATAAAGCCAAATGCGGCAATACCTGGGGGACAACCTGGGCATATTCCGGATGGGCTAACAAAACGGCAATCACAGATGTCCGCACCCGGCTGCTCGGTTGGCGGAGCAGATCGACCAGCAGATGCTGGGGCGGTCTGATCTGTCTTGCCTCGTAACTGGTTTGACGAGAGAGATAGTGAATGCCTATCTTCTCGATCTCTGCGACGAGTAGTTCTTCCTGCGTTAGCAACGCCGATACTCCTGCCACATGACTCACATGATACTGGCAAGTATAGCATGAGTTGCCTGTTGCTACGTTGACCACGGACGGCTACACAAACGTCTCCGGCCGGTACTCGCCAAACACCTTGCGCAGCACGCCGCAGATCTCGCCGAGCGTCACGTCGTGCTCGACGCACTCAATGAATAGGGGCAGCAGGTTCTCCGTCCCTCGCGCGCCGACCTCCAGCCGCGAGAGCAGGCCGCTCACCTTCTCGTTGTCTCGTCCGGCGCGCAGCCTGGCCAGACGCTCGCGCTGGTGGGCTTCGATGGCGGGATCGAGCTTCAGTCGCTCCAGAGAGATTTCATCGTCAGTCGTGAAGGCATTCAGCCCCACCACGATCTGCTGCTGCGACTCGACCGCCTTCTGATACTCGTAAGCCGACTGCTGGATCTCGCGGCTCATGAAGCCCGTCTCGATGGCCGCCAGCGCGCCGCCCAGCCCATCGATCTGCTCGATCAGCTCGGTGGCTTGCCGCTCGACCTCGTCGGTCAGATGCTCGATCAGGTAGGAGCCTGCCAGCGGATCGACGGCGCTCGCTACGCCCGACTCGTGGGCGATGACCTGTTGGGTACGCAACGCGATCTCGACCGACTGCTCGGTGGGGAGCGCCAGCGCCTCATCGCGCGAGTTAGTGTGCAGCGACTGCGTACCGCCCAGCACTGCCGCCAGCGCCTGGAGTGTCACCCGGATGATGTTGTTCTCCGGCTGCTGTGCGGTAAGCGTCGAGCCGCCGGTCTGGGTGTGGAAACGCAGCTTCATCGCCTCAGAGGCGGTGGCGCCAAAGCGCTCCTTCATGATCTTCGCCCACACCCGCCGCGCTGCCCGGAACTTGGCGATCTCCTCCATAAAATCGTTGTGGACGTTGAAAAAGAACGAGAGCTGCTTGCCGAAGGAATCGACATCCATCCCGGCATCGATGGCCGCTTGGACGTAGGCGATGCCGTTGGCCAGCGTAAAAGCGACCTCTTGCACGGCGGTCGATCCGGCCTCGCGGATGTGATAGCCGCTGATGCTGATGGTATTCCACTTGGGAATGTGCTGATTGCAGTAGGCAAACAGATCGGTGATCAGACGCATCGATGGGCGGGGCGGGAAGATGTAGGTTCCGCGGGCGACGTACTCCTTGAGGATGTCGTTCTGCACCGTGCCGCGCAGCTTGTCCGCATCGACGCCCTGCCGGCGCCCGGCAGCGATGTACATGGCCAGCAGCACCGCCGCCGGAGCGTTGATGGTCATCGACGTGCTGACCTTGTCGAACGGGATGCCATCGAATAGCATCAGCATGTCATCGAGTGATGAGATGCTGACGCCCACCTTGCCGACCTCGCCCAGGGCCATCGGGTCATCGGCGTCGTAGCCGATCTGGGTCGGCAGGTCGAAGGCC
>JAFGLD010000272.1 GCA_016928235.1 Anaerolineae bacterium
AAAAGGATTACACGGATCAACCATGTCTATCAATGGGGACTTCTGACGATGTTTTCATACAGTTTCGACGATCTAATCTTACTCTTGGCTGTCTCAGCTTGAATCTCTATTCTCCTCAGATATTTCTTCTGTCCACTAAAGTAGGGGAATCGTACCTTGTCCTGCTTCAGAAGGGAACATTTCCACCTTAGTTTGACAGGGCTAACACACGTTCTTGACTCCAAATAGGTTCTCATATACCATAATGCCGCTAATGCTCTGGTCTCAAGGTAGTTGACACATGTCGCAGACAAACAAGACTCTCACCTTAGAGAAGATAGCTGTGATGGCTGGTGTGTCTCGTTCGACAGTGTCGCGCGTGGTCAACCATGATACCAGTGTACGGGAAGAGACCCGTACACTGGTATGGGATATCGTTCACAAAATGGGCTACCATCCCAACGCTGCAGCTCGCAGCCTGGCAGGTCACCGCAGTCATATTTTGGGCATTGTCATTCCCCGAACTGTGCACTCTCTGTTTGCCGATCCTTTTTTTCCTCTCTTGCTGCAAGGAGCCTCAGAAGGAACTGCCAGACATGGATATCTTCTCATGGTATCAATGCTTGATCGTCTGGAAGAACAAGATTTTTATCGTCGCGCAGTGCGCAGCCAGACCATGGATGGGCTGATCATCTCATCGGCTGTGTTGGATGAGCCTCTGATTCCCTTACTGATAGAGGATGAAGTGCCGTTTGTCAGTGTTGGCCGTTTGACTGAGCATCCCGGCATCAGCTACGTCGACGTCGACAATTTGCATGGCGCGCGTATGGCTGTCAACCATTTAGTTGAGTTGGGAAGACAGCGCATAGCAACAATTACCGGTCCCCTCAACACCATTGTGGGCTTAGATCGTTTAGAGGGATACAAAATAGCGCTTCGATCGGCAGGCCAAACTGTTGACTATGCGCTTATCGCTGAAGGTGATTTTACAGAAGGTAGTGGCTGTGATGCCATGCAACAGCTGATCGATTACAAACCCGATGCTGTCTTTGTCGCCAGCGACTTGATGGCTTTTGGCGCGCTGCGTACGTTGCGTCACGTTGGCCTGAGTGTACCGGATGATATAGCCGTAGTCGGATTTGATGATACCCAGATTGCCATGTTGACTGAGCCTAAACTGACCACAATACATCAGCCAATATTAGAAATGGGCCGAGCCGCGGTCGATCTGCTATGTTGCCTGGTAGAACAGAATGATTGTTCTCCACAGCGCCAGATTCTCTCAACCGAGTTGGTGATTCGGGATACATGTGGCGCTGGTTGACAAATTCGGCAAAGCATAAAGCGGAAATCTGTGAATATAGAAACAAGCTCTTTGCACATCTTCACCGATTCACGCATCTACCTGTCAAGAATTTTTCTAAGAAACCTGGCTCACGACATATAACAATTGGATTGGAACAGAGTGATAGACACACAATTTCCTGCTGGATTTATTTGGGGCGCGGCAACAGCATCTTACCAGATCGAAGGCGCCTGGGATCAAGACGGCAAGAGCGAGTCGATCTGGGATCGGTTTACCCATATGCCTGGCAAGATCGTTGATGGCCTGACAGGAGATGTGGCCTGCGACCACTACCATCGATGGCAGGATGATGTCGCTTTGATGAAAGAGATTGGCCTGCAAGCTTATCGGTTCTCGGTAGCCTGGCCGCGTATTTTGCCGGACGGTCGAGGTCAAATCAATCAGCCTGGGATCGACTTCTACAGCCGTCTGGTCGATGGGCTGTTGGCGGCAGGAATCACGCCCTTTATCACCTTGTATCATTGGGATTTACCTCAGATACTACAAGAGGAAGGCGGATGGGCCTCACGAACAGTCTCGGAGGCATTTGCTGAATACACAGACGTCATCACCCGCGCTTTGGGCGATCGGGTCAAACACTGGATGACCCTCAACGAACCGTTCGTAAGTGCTTACCTGGGCTATGAGCTTGGCTTTCACGCGCCGGGCCACACCAGCCGGGAAGAACATGTGGCAGCCTCCTTTCATTTGTTGCTTGCCCATGGTCTGGCCGTTCCTGTGATCCGGTCCAATTCACCGGATGCTCAAGTTGGGATCGCGCTTAATCTGAGCGGCCAGGTACCTGCTTCGAGCAGCCTCGCCGATCGCGCTGCGGCCTGGCAGTCTGATGGCTTGAACAATCGATGGTATCTCGACCCGTTAGCCGGTCGGGGATTCCCATTAGATATCATCCAATTGTACGGCAACCCCCTGGAATTTATCCGGCCCGGAGACATGGACACAATTGCAACACCGATAGATTTTCTGGGTGTTAATTACTACACACGCAAAGTTGTTCGGAGCACTATCGTCCCCGAAGCCGAGAATGCCCCCCGCGAGGTATTCATCAACTCGAACCTGACCGATATGGATTGGGAGGTGTGTCCGGAAGGATTGTATAATATCTTGGGACGGCTGTATTTCGATTATCCCTTTCAAAATATATACATTACCGAAAATGGCGCAGCTTACCCCGATCAGATCATTGCCAATACCAGAATCGATGATCCACAGCGGCTTGCTTATTTGAAGAGCCATTTCGAGGCAGCCCACCGGGCAATCGCCGCGGGGGTTCCATTGCGTGGTTATTTCGTCTG
Source organism: Anaerolineae bacterium (assembly GCA_016928235.1). Lineage (GTDB taxonomy): Bacteria > Chloroflexota > Anaerolineae > Aggregatilineales > UBA3940 > JAFGMS01. Next base: position 2,641 of record JAFGLD010000272.1, read on the forward strand.
GTCATTTCTTGACAATTTTGAGTGGGCCTATGGGTTCACCAAACGGTTTGGCCTGACATATGTAGATTATCCAACACAGCGTCGCATCCTAAAATCCAGCGCCGAATGGTACCGGCGTGTGATTGCAGCTAATGCAGTCATAGACTGAATGAAAATTGGCACTCCGCGCTTAGCACTATCAGTAAGGACCGTTCTATGAAATTTGGTAAGTTTGATGACCAGCGACGAGAATACATCATCACCCAACCTGATACGCCCCTTCCCTGGGTGAACTACCTGGGCAGTGAGGCTTACTTTGGTATCATTTCTAACACAGCAGGCGGCTATTCATTTTACCGGGATGCCCGCCTGCGACGGCTGACACGCTATCGTTACAACAACGTTCCACCTGATGAAGGTGGTCGTTACATTTACTTGCGTGACGATGCATCGGGGGAGGCCTGGTCACCGTCCTGGCGGCCCATGCGTCGTGACCTGGAGAGCTACGCCTGTCGACATGGGATGGGATATACCATCATCGGCTCGACTTACAACGGAATCGACGCGCAAACCCGGTATTTTGTCCCCCTGGGCGAAAATCTGGAGATCTGGCAGGTCACCCTCACGAACAATCGCGATGCTGCTGCTCACCTGTCGCTGTTTTCGTGCATCGAGTTCTGCTTGTGGGATGCCTGGGACGATCAGACCAACTTCCAACGCAATTTCAACACCGGCCAGGTCGAGATCGAAGATGGGGTGATCTACCACAAGACGGAGTATCGCGAGCGGCGCGACCACTTTGCCTACTTCGCCTGCTCGGAGCCGCTGGCTGGCTTCGATACACAGCGTGAGATCTTCCTGGGGCCGTATCGAGGCTGGGATCACCCTGCTGCTGTCGAGCGTGGCGAGTCGTTCGACTCGGTCGCGAACGGTTGGTCTCCCATCGGCTCTCACCATGTCAGGGTTGCGCTCCAACCCGGCGAGAGCAGGCAAATTATCTTTGTGCTCGGCTACCACGAGAATCCCCCAGACCAGAAATTCGATCCACCCGATTCCCTGATCGTCAATAAGCGGACAGTCAAACCGATTATCGAACGCTATCTCGATGCCCATCATGTCGATGCAGCCTTCGAGTCATTGTGCGCTTATTGGGATAAGCTGCTGGGCGTGTGCCAGGTTGACACACCCGATGTTCATACCAACCGCATGGTGAACATCTGGAATGCCTACCAGTGCATGATCACCTTCAACATGTCCCGTTCAGCCTCGTTATTCGAGTCCGGCATTGGGCGTGGATTGGGTTTCCGTGATTCGAACCAGGATCTGCTGGGTTTCGTTCACATGGCACCCGAACGAGCGCGTGAGCGTATCCTGGATATTGCCGCCACGCAGCTCGAGTCCGGCGGCGCCTATCATCAGTACCAGCCGCTTACCAAACGTGGAAACAATGACATCGGGGGCAACTTTAACGACGATCCGCTCTGGCTGGTATTGGCCGTATCTGCCTATCTCAAGGAAACGGGCGATTGGGATATCCTGGACACACCGGTACAGTATGACAACCAGCCCGGCTCCGAGACACCCCTTTATGAGCATCTGCAACGTTCGATCCGCTATACGCTCGATCGGCTTGGCCCCCATGGGCTGCCGCTGATCGGGCGCGCAGATTGGAACGATTGCCTTAACCTCAATACCTTCTCTGAGACGCCCGGCGAATCGTTTCAGACGACGACTAACATGGACGGCAAAGTCGCCGAGTCGATCTTCATCGCCGGGTTGTTCAATCTGGCTGTTCAAGAGATGGCCGGGATCGCCAAACGACGTGGTTTGGCGGACGAGGCGCAGACGTATCTGGACGAGGCAGCCCGGATGGATGCCACTACCACCGAGCACGGCTGGGATGGGGAGTGGTTTTTGCGGGCCTACGACCACTTCGGGCAGAAGGTTGGCTCACGCGAGTGTCAAGAAGGGCAAATCTTCATCGAGCCACAGGGGATGTGTGTCATGGCCGGTATGGGGCTGGCAGACGGTCGGGCGAGCCGTGCACTTGCATCTGTCGGGGAGTGGCTGGCAACCCCACATGGCATCGTTCTTCAGCAGCCTGCCTATTCGCGCTATTATGTCAACCTGGGCGAGATATCGTCCTATCCGCCAGGGTACAAGGAGAACGGCGGCATTTTCTGCCACAACAATCCCTGGATCATGATAGCTGAAGTGATGAACGGGAACAACGATCAGGCCTACGATTATTACCTGCGGACTAATCCATCGGCGCGGGAAGATATCAGCGATGCACATCGCTGTGAGCCCTTTGTTTATGCCCAGATGATTACAGGCAAAGATGCGCTGGCACACGGCGAGGCCAAGAACTCCTGGCTGACCGGCACGGCAGCCTGGAACTATGTAGCAATTGTCCAGTGGATCTTGGGCATCCGCCCAACCTTCGATGGGTTGCAAGTAGCGCCGGCCATGCCATCTCATTGGGAAGGATTTACCGCAACACGTATCTTCCGGGGCGTAAAGTATAACATCACAGTGCAGCGAGAAGGACCAGGGAGCGATGTCTCTCTCTCGGTCAATGGACAGTCTGTGGAGGGCAACATCGTACCGCCGCCGGCTGCCGGCGAGACGCTTGAGGTTGTTGCCGTTTTGAGATGAAGTAGCAACCGCGTCTTTAGGCGTCCGGAAATGGGACTTCCATCATCTCAACAGACAGCCGCTTTGCCAGGCCATTCTGCCGAAGATGTCGGAAGTCCATTTTGTTTAGCCGGCTATCCGGCGGCCGTCAACCAACACACTGCTGGATTTTTGAAATGTACATAGATTCATCACAAAGTGCTCCAGGATCACAAACAATGCAGTACCGCATAACTTGCTATTGCCTGTTGGTATTCGGGAGCGATCCTATACGTACTCATAAAAAGCCCTTTTGTCTTGGAACAAACGCGTAAACACAAAATACGCAATAGCGCATATGCGTACACAGTCCTTGTCGTTTCCGCGAAATCGGGAATGACAGCATTACTCAGGCGCTATTCACACAAGAACCCAGCAGGAACATCGCAAGTTTTGCGGTACTGCCAAAATACGGAGATTATGTTCCAAAGGAATATGTGGCAAGAATACAATTCTACTTTATTATTGTTAGGGTATTGTTAAGACTAGCTTGCAAATGTAGGGAGAAGAGTCATGCAGTTCCATTTATCTGTTGTTCTTGGTTACCTGGATCCAGGTAGTGGTAGTTTCATCATTCAGATTTTGATTGCGTCCCTTTTGGGAAGCGCCCTGATGATCAAGGCGTTTTGGCACCGGATTGTCGGTGTCTTTCGGCGGGATAATCCGTTGACGCCGGAAGAATCTCAGGATCAATAAGCTGAGTACTATCTGCCATGTCCAAAGTTAGAAACCGATTAGCTGGTTCCTTTCGTGATCCTAGCGGCCACATGATAGCTGTGGATGGCCGCTTGCTGCGCCAGGTCAATCACATCTACCAAAGCCATTATGACCGGTTCATGTCGTCGGGCCTGTATGCCGATCTGACCAGGCGTGGGCTGTTGGTTGCTCACCGGGAAATCGATATTGGCGATCTGGCCGATCCCCAGGCCTACAAGCTGATCGAACCGGAGCTTGTGCCTTTCATCTCATATCCCTATGAGTGGAGCTTCAGCCAGCTCAAAGATGCCGCGTTGGCAACACTGGAGATCCAAAAAAAGGCATTGGCTCAGGATATGTGGCTGAAAGATGCCAGTGCGTACAACATCCAGTTTATCGGCTACAAACCGGTCATGATCGATACGCTCTCTTTTGAGAGTTACCAGGAGGGCAAACCCTGGGTGGCGTATCGACAGTTTTGCCAACATTTCCTGGCGCCGCTCGCGCTGATGAGTCTCAAAGATGTTCGGCTGGGATTTTTGCTGAGAGATTTCATCGATGGGGTACCGCTCGACCTGGCCGTGGCCCTGTTGCCCTGGCATACCCGGCTCAACCCTGGTCTGATGATGCATATTCACCTGCACGCGACAGCACAGAAGCGGTACACGGGTGAGGGTACTGTTCCGAGCGCACCATCGCGACAAACAGGAGTCAGCAAGCAAGGACTGCTGGGGATCGTCGACAGCCTCGAGTCGGCAGTGCGCGGGATGCATTGGAAACCCGATCAGACTGCCTGGGCCGATTACTATCAGGGAGACAGTTACACCGATACGGGTACCGAGCATAAGCAGGCACTGGTGCGCCAATTTCTCGATCAGAGCAAGGCGCAGAAGGTTCTTGATCTGGGAGCTAATACGGGGCTCTACAGCCGGATTGCGGCCGATCACGGGCGGTTCACGCTCTCGGCAGATTTTGACCCGGGGGCGGTCGAGCTGAATTACCGGCAAGCAGTAGAGCAGAAAAATGCCAATTTGTTGCCGCTGATCCTCGATTTGGCTAACCCCAGCCCATCGATTGGGTGGAATAATACAGAGCGTGAGTCTTTCGTGGATCGCTGCCGCGTCGATTGTGCACTGGCGCTGGCTTTGATCCACCATCTTGCAATTTCTAATAATGTACCTTTAAGTGATGTGGCCGCCTTTATGGCATCCCTGACCGAATGGTTGATCATCGAGTTTGTGCCCAAGAGCGATCCCAAAGTGCAGACTCTGCTGGCAACCCGTGAAGATATCTTTTCGTCCTATACGCCAGAGGGCTTCGAGACCGCTTTCCAAGAATATTTCACCATTATCCGGGCCGAGTCTGTTCAGGACTCGGATCGACAATTGTATTTGATGCAAGGCCGGGGAACACCTCCATCCTGACACATTGGAGTATATCAGATGAGCACCAAGAACTGGGCAAACAGGCCACTGTACGTTTGGCTGTTTGCCTTGTATCCAATTCTATTTCTTTTCTCCCAGAATGTGGGAAGAGTATTCGAATCTCAGGTTATTATATCGATTGCCATCACGCTGTTGGTAGTGACATTCCTGTTTGCGCTGGCGCTCCTTTTTAGCCAAAATACGGCACAGGCCGGAGCGATTACGGCCATTATCACCGTGGCTCTTTTGACTTATGGGCATGTCTGCAACCTGAGCGACCGTCCGGGCCTTACGTACTTCTTGTCTGCGTTATATGTCGTATTACCAATGGGCGGGATCGCCTTGATCGTGTGGAAAAAATCGGCTATTCCTGAACGCGCAACGCCTTATCTGAGTCTTATTGGGATAGCCTTGATCCTGATGACACTGCCATCCATCGCGAACTATTATTATCGCAGCCTGGTTTATCTGGTGTACGCAGAGGAGGCATCCGGTAATGAGCACCCTCAGCTGCGAGACAGCTCTAAACGGCCCGACATCTATTACATCATACTCGATGGATATTCCAGCAACGCCCAGTTGTTGCGGGATTATGGCTACGATAATTCGGCTTTTACCGATGCCCTGGAAGCACGTGGCTTTTATGTTGCCTACGACAGTAAAACCACCTATGGCGTGACTCTGGTCTCGTTATCTGCATCTCTCAACATGCGCTACATCGACGAGAATGACCAGATTGCCGCTCAGTCCAGCCCGTCTGCGGAAAATTATTTCCGCGAACTGATCGCTGACTCGTTGGTGGCCAAAGAACTACAAGCACATGGCTATACTTACGTATTGATGCTATCCGGGTTCGTCACCCCCAGCACAATTGCCGATGTCAATATCGATTTTCATCCGGAAGGGCCGGTTTATTTCTCAGGAGCAGAATTTACTTCGCCCGATACCGAAATGCACGATGCTTCATGGTTTTACCAGCGGCCATTCCTTCCGTTATTCCTGGAAACAACCGCCTTTTCCGGCCTGATAGAAGAATCCCAATACATTCCCACGATCGTCGGTGAGCCTTACAAATTTTGGGAACCGGAGCGTGCTCTCATGACCTGGGATGAGGTAGAGAAAATTCCGGAAATGCCTGAGGCTACCTTTACGTTCATTCACATCATCAAACCCCATGTGCCTATTTCTTTTGACAAAGATGGCAACATTCAGCCTTATCTCCTGCCAAACACGCCCGAATACGTTCGAAAGCAGCGCTTTTTCGAGGAGCTGAGTTTTGTCAATGCCCGCACGCTGAAGATGCTCGATACCATCCTGGAGCGTTCTTCAACCCCGCCAATCATCATCCTCCAGGCCGATCATGGTTCCGTGTTGGGCCACCCCGAATCCAGGGATGGGCGCCGGACAAACTTCGAGATCCTGAATGCTTACCATTTTCCGGAACAGCGGCAATGCATCCACGATCAGGACATTATCCCACTCAACAGCTTCCGGGCAATATTTAACTGCTACTTTGGCAGAAACTATTCCATGCTTGAAGAGCAATACTATGCCATGCCGGCCAACTATAACGATCTCTTTTATTTTGAAGAAGTCGACATTCAGATGTGGCAGACTCTTCACGAGGCAGGAGAGCGTGAGTAACATCTCCGGTCAGGCTCCGGAGACAATGCAGTCATGCCTGTTTGGCTGACAGAAAGAGACAGAATGTGAAAGTGCTATTCATTGGCGGCACCGGCTTCATTAGCACATCAGTCAGCAGGCAAGCGATAGATTTGGGCTTAGACCTCTATCTTCTCAATCGGGGAACGCGAAAAGTCGATGTGCCCGGCAGCCACAGACTCATCGGTGATGTTCGCCGGCCCGGGGAGGTGGAGACAGCTCTACAGGGCCTGGAGTTCGATGTTGTCGTCGATTGGACGGCTTACACACCGGAGGACATTGAGCGCGATCTGGCGCTCTTTAGAGGTCGTATCAGGCAGTTCATCTTTATCAGCTCTGCCTCGGTCTACCAAAAACCACCGGCCCATTACCTCATCACCGAATCGACACCATTGTGCAACCCCTATTGGGATTATGCCCGCAACAAGATTGCTTGCGAAGATCGCCTGATACGCGCCTATCGCGAGGAAGGCTTCCCGGCCACCATTGTGCGTCCATCGTTGACCTATGCTTCAAACTTCCCCATTGCTATTGGCGGTTGGGGGTGTTATACCCTGGCCGACCGGCTCAAAAATGGCCGTTCCATCATCGTCCATGGCGACGGCTCTTCTTTGTGGGTTGTAACGCACGCCGAGGATTTTGGGCGAGGCTTTCTGGGTCTCATCGGCAATTGGCAGGCACTGGGTCATGCATTTCATATCACTTCAGATGAAGTCCTGACCTGGGATCAGATCTATCAGACCATCGCCGAATCGCTGGATGTAGAGGCCAATATCGTCCATATTCCCTCCGATTTCATCGCACGGGTGGCACCCCAGCGAGCAGGAAGTCTGTTGGGCGATAAAACCTGGAGTGTTGTTTTCGATAACAGCAAGATCAAGGCGTTCGTGCCCGATTTCCAGGCCGTCATCCCCTTTCGAGAAGGTATCCGGCGCACGTTGGCATGGTTCGATGAAGATGAGCAGCGCAAACGTGTAGATAAAGCCGTGAATGAGGAGATGGATTGTATTCTCAGCGCCTATGCAAAACAGTCTCAATGCGTTGACAAGTGAGCAATTACTGACTGCCCTGGATATATAAAAACTTATCCGGACAACTCTATCTCATCGTATCACGAAGGCCGGTATGACCCGGAAATAGCGTGGTCGGGCTTGTTACAGAGAGCGTAATGTCGGTTGGTGGGTAGGATATCTACCGAATAAAATGAGTACATTCCTATGAGCAATTACGTCGGCGAGCCAAACCCGCGCACTATGTTCCTCGAAGGGCCATTCGGCGCAGGGAAAACTACGTTTGCTATCGAGACACTGTTTGCCTGGCTGGATGCAGGTATCCCCGCACGTAACATCCTGGTAATCGTACCCCAGCGCACGCTGGCCCGTCGCTACTTGATGGCATTGCAAGAGCCCAGCCGTGGCCCCTTAGGCGATGTGTCTATCCGCACACTTGGCGGCCTGGCCAAGGAGATGGTTACCCTGTACTGGCCGCTGGTAGCCAAAGAGGCAGGTTTCGATCATCCGGAGGAGCAGCCGCGCTTCCTGACCATCGAGACCTCGCAGTACGCCATGGCTGAGTTTGTCGATCAGGCTGTCAGCCGAGGCGAGTTCGACGCCATCAATGTCTCGCCTCAGCAGATCGCCCGCCAGATCGTCGATAACCTCGGCAAGGCCGCGCTGCTGGCAATGGACTACCGGCAAATCCCGGATCTGCTGGCGTCGGCCTGGGGGACCGAGAGACCCCGCAAGTACATCCTGGCCTATCAAGCGGCGGCACGGGTGGCCCAGGCCTTCCGCGAGCACTGTCTCAAGAATCGGTTGCTCGATTACTCTCTCCAGGTCGAGTTGTTCAACCACCTGCTGGCAAAACCCGATTTCCAGAAGAAGCTATACAGCAGCCGCTCTCACCTGATTGTTGAGCATGTCGAGGAGGAATCGGCCCTCACACACGACCTGATACGCGGCTGGCTCCCACACCTGAAAGGCGGCCTGTTTACCTACGAGTGGGATGGCGGCTATCGTGTATTCCTGGGCGCCGATCCATATGGTGCCTATGATCTGCGCGATCGGTGCGACGGCGTGCTGACGCTGAGTGATTCGTACGTGACCTCGCCGGGATTGGAATTGCTACGCAGCGAGGTCGCCTACAGCCTTCGACGCCCAGGGGCCATCGCAGCGCCGGAAGGCTCCGATCTCAGTTTTCGCTACTCGTTCCACAGCTATTATCCCCAAATGCTTGACTGGGTATCTGAGACGATCGATGGGTTGGTACACAATGAGGGTATTTCCGCCCGCGAGATCGTGGTACTGGCGCCCTTCCTGAGCGACGCGCTGCGCTTCTCGCTCAGCCAGAAGCTCGAGGCACGCGGCATCGCCTCGATCTCCCATCGACCTTCCCGCGCGCTACGCGACGAGCCGGCCGCCCGTTGCCTGCTGGTGCTGACTGCGCTGGCCCATCCACAGTGGGGCTACCACCCACCACCCGCCGATGTCGCCCAGGCGCTCCATCTGGCCATCGATGGGCTTGACCCGGTGCGGGCGCGGCTGTTGGCCAAGATTGCCTATCACCCGCGTAGCAAGGAGATGCTGACCTCCTTTGAGATCATGCGGGCAGATGCTCAAAGCCGCATCACTTATGTTGCCGGGGAGCACTACGAGAAGCTGCGTCGCTGGCTGCTTGACACAACCATCGATACTCCTGCGCCGCTCGACCATTTCTTCAGCCGTCTGTTCGGCGAACTGCTCTCCCAGCCCGGCTATGGCTTCCATGCCGATCCGGAGGCCGGGCGCGTCACCGCCGAGCTGGTCGAATCAGCCCGCAAGTTCCGGCAGGGGTTGTTCCTCTCCGACCGTAACCCGAATGAGGTTGGGAAGCGCTATTTGAACATTGTGCAGCAAGGACTTCTGGCGGCACTTTATGTGGCCAGTTGGCGTGATGAGCAGGCCGATGCCGTCTTCATGTCGCCGGCCTACACCTTCCTGATGCGCAACCGTGCCGCCGATGTGCAGTTCTGGCTGGATGTCGGAGCAATGGGCTGGTGGGAGCGACTCGATCAGCCTCTCACTCACCCCTATGTGCTTTCCCGTTCGTGGGAGCCTGGCCGCCTATGGACCGACGCCGACGAGTTCGAGCGCCAGCAGGATATGCTCTACCGTATTACGAGCGGGCTGGTCAGGCGCTGCCGCCGGTCAGTCTTTCTGGGCATCAGCGACTTGGGCGAGCAGGGCTTCGAGCAGCGCGGCCCCCTTCTACGTATCTTCCAGCAGATCCTTCGGAGACATCCGCAGGTGGAGATTGGAGGATAGGAGGATGAGCGTTAACTTTGAGAAAAGTAGCTAAAAAAACGAGAAAAGGGTTGCCCGGATTGCCGACCTTTTTAAATCTAAATAGCGAATAGGATAACCATGGAACGACATAAAGAATTCACCACTCTCCACCGTCGCCAGTTCCTGAAGGCCGCTCTCGCGGCTACCGGCGGACTGGTGCTAACAAGCTGCAAACCCAACCAATCGCAGCTCCCTACATCGCCCACTGCTCTCACCGGCACTCCGATCTACGAGGAGCCCGCCCGTACTATCGAAGAGCGAGTCGATGACCTGATCGGCCGGATGAGCCTCGAAGAGAAAGTCTCCCAGATGGGCAACGAGGCGCCCGCTATTGAGCACCTGGACATCCCCCAATACAACTGGTGGAACGAGGCCCTGCACGGCGTGGGCCGCGCCGGGCTCGCCACCGTCTTCCCGCAGGCCATCGGCCTGGCCGGCACCTGGAACACCGAGCTGATCCACCGCATGGCCGAGGCGATCTCCGATGAAGGCCGCGCCAAGTACCACGAAAACATTCGAAATGACATCCACGAGCTGTATGGCGGCCTGACCTTCTGGAGCCCCAACATCAATATCTTCCGCGATCCCCGCTGGGGGCGCGGCCAGGAAACCTACGGCGAAGACCCCTATCTTACGGCTCGATTGGGTGTCAACTTCGTCCAGGGGTTGCAGGGTGACGATCCGAACTACCTCAAAACCGTTGCGACCGCCAAACACTATGCCGTTCACAGCGGTCCCGAAGACCAGCGCCACTACTTCGATGCTGTTGTCTCCCAGCGCGATCTGCGCATGACCTACCTGCCCGCCTTCGAAGCCTGCATGGTGGAGGGAAAAGCCTATTCGATCATGGGCGCCTACAACCGGGTGAACGGCGAAGCCAGTTGCGCCAGCCCCACCCTGCTCCAGGACATCCTGCGCGACGAATGGGGGTTCGACGGCTACGTCGTCGCTGACTGCGGGGCCATCGATGATATTTACAGCGGTCACAGGCTGGTCGATTCGCCTGTCGAAGCTGCTGCCCTGGCCGTCAAGACCGGCTGCGATCTGGAGTGCGGCTGCACCTATGGCATCGCCTGCCACTACAGCCGCTTGACTGAGGCCGTCGAAAAGGGGCTGCTCACCGAGGAAGATGTCGACCGCGCAGTCAAGCGGCTGTTCATGGCTCGCTTCCGCCTGGGGATGTTCGATCCTGATGAGCAGGTACCCTATGCCCAAATCCCGATCGATGTGGTCGACTCGCCTGAGCATCGCGAGTTGGCGCTGGAAGTCGCCAGGCAATCGCTCGTCTTGCTCAAGAACGCAGACAACCTGCTGCCGCTGGATAAAGACAGTATCGAGTCCATCGCTGTCATCGGCCCCAATGCCGACGAAACCCTGGTGCTGACCGGCAACTACATGGGCACTCCTGCTGAGCCGGTCTCTGTGCTGGCGGGCATCAAATCCCTGGTTGCCTCTGGAACTAAGGTGAATTATGCCAAAGGCTGCCAGATCGTCGGCGGCTCCGAAGACGGATACGAAGAAGCCATTCAAGTTGCCAAGGACTCGCAGGTCGCGGTGATGGTGATTGGCCTTTCACAGCAAATGGAGGGCGAAGAGGGCCAGGAGGAAGGCAACCCACCCGGCGTGCGCAGCCTGGGCGACCGCATGAGCCTGGATCTACCTCCCATCCAGCAAAAGCTGCTGGAAGCTGTCTACGCGACGGGCACTCCCACCATCGTGGTGCTGATCAACGGCAGTGCTGTGTCGATCAACTGGGCTAACGAGAATGTCCCTGCCATCCTGGAAGCCTGGTATCCCGGCCAGGCAGGCGGCACTGCTGTAGCCGAGGCACTCTTCGGGCTGACCAATCCGGGCGGACGGCTGCCGGTCACCTTTTACCAATCGGCATCGGATCTACCCGACTTCAAAGATTACAGCATGGAGAACCGCACCTATCGTTACTTCTCGGGCCAGCCGCTCTATGCTTTTGGTTTTGGATTGAGCTACACTACCTTCACCTACAGCAACCTGCAAATCACCCCGGAGGAGGTTCAATCCGGCGACCCCGTCGCCGTTCAGGTGGAAGTCGAGAACACCGGCGAGGTCATGGGAGATGAGGTGGTACAGCTTTACCTGAAGGATGTGGAAGCCTCGCTGCCCGTGCCGCTGCTCCAGCTGCAAGGATTCACCCGCATCCGCCTGGAGCCGGGCCAAAAGCAAACTATCGAATTCACCCTCACCGAGAGGCAGATGTCTTTTGCCGATGACAACGGTAAATGGGTGCTGGAACCGGGCGACTTCAAAGTGTGGGTCGGAGGTCAGCAGCCCGATCTGCAAGCCGAGGCCCAACCCGCCAATGTGATGGAAGGACAGTTCTCTGTCCAGGCCTGATGGATATACCCGATTGATGGTTGAGTGATTGCCCAATCATCAATCATTCAATCGTCAATCAAACCATAATCGGAGGATAACATGGCAGGCAAGAATCGTTGGGGAAACTTGATGGCAGTTGCAGCGGGCGCGGCCACCGCCGCTGCGGTGATCACCTATGACCGCCAGAGGCGCGAGATCGTCGCGCGGTTGCAGACGGACAGCCAGGTTGCCCAGACCAAAGCCGGCCCCCTTGAGTACGCCATCGCCGGGGAGGGGCCGGCGGTGCTGGCGGCACACGGCATACTGGGAGGCTACGATCAATCATTAGCGATCTGCCGGCCGCTGGTCGATGCAGGCTTCAAGGTCATCGCCGTATCGCGCTTTGGCTACCTGCGGACGCCGCCTGCCTCCAACATGTCGCCTGAAGCACAGGCCGATCAATATGCCGCCCTGCTCGATGAGCTGAATATTGCCGATGTCGCCATGTTGGGAATTTCAGGAGGAGGGCCATCGGCGCTTCAATTTGCCCTGCGCCACCCGAACCGCTGCCGAGCGTTGGTGATGTTGAGCGCGGTCAGCCGGAATGATATCCCCGACCCACGAGAAAGCTCGCCCATTGTCAAGTTGGCAATCAACAACATGCGCTTCGATTTCCTCGTGTGGCTGGCCATCACAGGTGTGATCAAGGGGATGCCCATCCTTGACACTATCAGCTCTGAAAACCAACAGCAGACAGAGCAAAACCCGGCAAGCCAGGAAATGATGCAGGCGATGCTGCGCAGCCTGTTCCCAATCAGCCAGCGGCAGGTTGGCATAGACACAGACCTGGTGCAAATTCCGGTAATGGCCGATCTGCCGTTGGAGAAGATCGATGCGCCGACACTGGTGATGCATGGCACCGCCGATTCGGTAGTGCCTTTCGTCCAAGGCGAGCACACTGCCGGCAAGATCCCTGGTGCGCGCCTTATCCCGATAGAAGGCGGCGAGCACCTCTTCCCTATCGCCCACTATGATCAGGTGTGGCCGGAGGTGATCGCCTTCCTCAAAGAGAAACCAACAGGAAAAACTGTCGCGGAGAAACCAGCAAAGAAGGCGCCGGCAAAGAAAGCACCTGCAAAAAAGACATCGACCAAGAAGAAGGCTTCCTGAACCTATGCTGATCGAAATCGCTGACGTCAAGGATGCCCAGGTCATCCTCGATCTGCAAAAGCTGGCCTACCAGAGTGAGGCTGCCATCACGGGCGATTACACCATTCCGCCCCTCACGCAGTCGTTGGAAGAGATGGAGCAGGATTTCCGGAAGCAGGTTGTCCTGAAAGCTACCATCGACGGGAGAATTGTCGGCTCGGTGCGGGGATATGCCAAAGGAGGCACCTGTTACATCGGGCGGGTGATTGTCCACCCGGACTGCCAGAACCAGGGGCTTGGTAAGCAGCTCATGAAGGCCATTGAAGACCACTTCGATCAGGTTGACAGGTACGAGTTGTTCACCGGCGAGAAAAGCGAGCGGAACCTCTACTTCTATCAGAAGTTGGGGTACCGCATTTTTCGTTCAGAGCAGTTCACCGAACACGTTACACTCGTCTACCTGGAAAAGCATCGGGATGTGTCGTGAAAGAGCGATGTCTTTTCCCCGTACTTTCGAAGTCACAAAGGCTTCGGAAGTACGGGGGCCAGCTAATGATACATTCCACAGCAATACTTATACTTCTTGCCGCTTCCACAGGGACAGGGATCGTTGCGTCCGATCTTTTGTGCTGGGGCGATAGATGGCTTGGGCGGCGATGATTGAAAGCAAGCCCACCATTCTATTTCTTTAATGGTATCGTCGACGAATGCCAGGTGGGGATCTTGTTGCGTCTTCGCGAGCACATCTTCTTTGTCGCGTTTTAAGGCTTCTTCAATCTCTCTAAAGGGAACAAAGACAGAATCGATCAGGTCTTCCTCGAAAGCTTGCCGGATATCTTCGAACAACTCCTCAGGATATAAATCGCAGCTCCCCGAAATGAGCGCATCCCAGACAGCGGAGGGCTCTCGTTCGAGCCCGCCGCGATAGAGCCCTCGGAAATAGTCGATGACCTCCTCACGAGACAACTGGTCGTGGATCACCAGCGAGAGCAGTCCATCGATGGCCGCCGATCTCACCCACTCGTTCACCTTCTCGTCCTCGATTAACTGCTTCATCAGACTGGGATCGCCGCCGGATACGGAGGCCAGCACACGGCCCAGGTCTTCTGTCACAAAGTTGCCGGTGGTAGTCAGGGTGGCTTCGCCGGGAATCGAGAAGAAATCGACAATCAACGGGTAGGCCCGCTGCTCGCGGAACTGCGCCAGCAGGTAGAAGGCATACAAATGAGCCACGTAGTCTTCTTCTTGCATATACAACAGCTCACGAATGTTTTTCCGCGCATATTCGAGAATGCGCAGAAGCTCAGTCGTGATCTTTGCCTGGTTGTCGATGGCCTTCCGGAGTGCTTCTTGGGGAAGTTCTTCAGTCAGATAGGCGATATCCTTCAAGATTTTCTGAATTGTCCAATCAACCATGTTGGTGCTCCCCTCCGGGCAAGCTACTGCCTGCCGGAATCGAGAATAAGAGGATCATGTCCGGCAACCTCACCGGGTTGCCGACTACCTGGATCGTACATCACACGGCACACCAATACAAACAATTAGCTCACCCGGTGGCAAGCCACCCAGTGATCAGGATAGGCCTCCCGGAACTCCGGCTCAACCTCCTTGCACAGATCGATTGCCATGGGGCAGCGCGGATGAAATCGACAGCCGGAGGGTGGCTTGAGCGGGCTGGGAACATCGCCCGTCAAGATGATACGCTCGCGCGTTATCGTGGGATCGGGAATCGGGATGGCGCTCATCAAGGCCAGGGTGTACGGGTGAAGCGGGTTCCGGTAGAGATCTTCGCGACCGGTCAGCTCGACCATCTTACCCAGGTACATCACAGCGACGCGATCGCTGATGTGCTCGACCACGCTCAAGTTGTGGGCAATGAACAGGTAGGTCAACCCGAATTCTTCCTGGAGCTTGCGAAGCAGGTTCAATACCTGGGACTGGATCGATACGTCAAGGGCCGAGACCGGCTCATCGCACACAATAAACTTTGGCCGGAGGACCAGAGCGCGGGCGATGCCGACGCGCTGGCACTGGCCACCCGAGAACTCGTGAGGGTAGCGGCGGGCATGATCCGGGTAGAGACCGACCCTTTCCAGTACCTCGCAGACACGTTCGCGACGTTCCTTCTTATTTCCGATGCCATGAATAACCAACCCCTCACCGATGCTCTTGCCAATCGGCACACGGGGATCGAGCGAGGAGAAGGGGTCTTGGAAAATGATCTGCATATGGCGGCGCAACTTCTTCAGCTCACCTGCCCTCATGTGAGCGATATCGGTTCCTTCGAACAGAACCTGCCCCCCAGTTGGATCGGTCAGGCGCAGGATGGTGCGTCCAAGTGTCGTCTTACCGCAGCCGCTTTCGCCCACCAGCCCCAACGTTTCACCTTGACGAACAGAGAAGCTCACATCATCAACTGCGCGTACCCAGGCTTGAACGCGCTGTAGCAGTCCACCCCGGACAGGGAAATACTTGACCAGGTTGTTGACTTCGAGCAGACCCTCTTCCGGTTCAGAGTGCCTATTCATTCCTTGTGCCATGACACTTCATTTCCCGCGCGAACGTTCATCAGCAGATACTGATTGACCATATCCCAGGTCGATCTCACCGGCAGGCCGGTAGTGAGAATCATACAGCCAGCAGCGAACGCGCCGGTCATTGCCGACCGGTATCAGCGCCGGCTCTTCCCTTGTACAAATATCCAGCTTGTTGAGCACCCGTGCCAGGCAGCGATTGGCAAACCGGCAGCCAGGCGGAAGATTAACCGGTTGGGCCGGTGAACCAGGAATCACCGCCAACTCGTCCTTGACCCTGCCAAGAACCGGGATCGAGCCCAGCAATCCAACTGTATAAGGATGGAGTGGTTCGGCAAATAACTGAGCGACAGGAGCTTCTTCCTGGATGCGTCCGCAATACATGATGTTAACACGATCGGCCATCTCGGCTATCACGCCCAGATCGTGCGTGATAAGGAGGATACCCACCTCCATCCTCTTGCGCAGATCACGCAAGAGATCGAGGATCTGAGCCTGGATGGTCACATCCAGGGCCGTAGTTGGCTCATCGGCGATCAGCAACTCCGGCAAGCAGGCCAGAGCCATGGCGATCATGACACGTTGGGCCATGCCACCTGACATCTCGTGTGGGTATTGCTCGGCGCGGCGATCAGGATCGGGGATTCTGACTCGTCCGAGCATCGAAACAGCCCGCTCACGACCTTCTCTTTTACCCAGAGAGCGATGAATATCAAGAACCTCCGCGATCTGATTGCCAATCTTAAAAACAGGGTTCAGGCTGCTTTGGGGGTGTTGGAAGATTATCGAGATGCGGTTGCCGCGGAGTCGAGACATCTCATGTTCCGGAAGGCTCAGGAGGTTTTGCCCGTCAAACCAGACCTCTCCGCTAGCGATTCGACCAGGCAGCTCGATCAGGCGCATGATCGATAGAGACATGACGCTCTTGCCACTCCCTGACTCGCCAACGACGCCCAGTGTCTCGCCGCGTTTCAGCGTGATGTCCACGCCGTCAACGGCTTTAACAATACCTTCCTCCGTGTAGAAATAAGTACGAAGATCCTTGATATCGAGGATGTTATCCTTCTGGTGAGTATCAGCCAAATTTCACATCCTGAACGGGGCATATGCGCGCAGTTGGTCAAGCGAGCACCGATAGGCTGGCCGAGAAAAGACACCGTGTCCATCGCACAAACAAGCTCTAAAAACAGGTCTCAGGAGCCATGCAGGAACAACAGAAACAGTATCAGGGAGCGCTACCTGCCACCCTGAACAGATGTCTGGAGACCATCGGCGTCAACTTAAGCAAAAAACTTCCCGATCTTTTTCAAAACAGATCGTGATCTTTTTCCGAAAACATCTTGATCTTTTTCTTGACTTGCCAAATCTGTTGTCGATCAACAAAGACGGAAAACGATCTCAAGTTGACAGTGATGGTCTCCAGACCATCACTGTGTGCCGCGCAGCCGGGGATCGAGAGCATCACGCAGACCATCACCCAGAAAATTGAACGCAAACATGGTGATAGCCAGTGCCAGCGCCGGGAAGAGAGCCTGGTGGGGATAACTTCGGATAACAGTTGCGCCATCCGAGATCATGCTTCCCCAAGAAGGTGTAGGCGGGTTGACACCCAGGCCAATAAACGAGAGGAAAGCTTCAGTTGAAATGTAGCTGGGAATGGCCAGCGTCTCGGCAACTACCAGCGGCCCGACTACGTTAGGCAGAATGTGCCGAAACATGATTCGCAGGTTGCCGGCCCCAATGGTACGGGCCGCTTCGATGTATTCCTTTTCACGCGCGGCGAGCACCTGACCACGTGTCAGGCGAGCCATAGTTTGCCAGGATGTCATACCGATACCAATAAAAATAAAAAGCAGCCCCCCCATCCTGGCATCCAACTGACTCAAGGCGTAAGCCAATGTTCCCGGCTGAAGATTTGTCAGTGTTGAGCGGAAGAAGGCCATCAGCAAAATAATGAACAGGATGCTGGGGAAAGCGTAGAGCACATCCACAATACGCATCATAATATTGTCTACCCGGCCACCAAAGTAGCCGGAAACGGCTCCGTAGATGACGCCAATGATCAAACTGATCAGGGGGCCAATGAAAGCCACCGTCAGCGAGACTCGCGCTCCATACACAATGCGGCTGAAGATGTCACGTCCAACGTAATCAGCACCCAACGGATAGTCTGCCGAGATTTTGACATACGACTTCATCGTGGGAAAGAGTGCGACCACCCATTCGGGAGCTTTATTTTCATCGGTCAACACCTGGGTTTCATAGGACTTCACTGCGATGAGTGGGGCGCTAATTGCCATCAAGATGAGCAAGAAAACAATGATTCCGCCCAAGACAGCAGCGCGGTTGCGTACCAGCCGGCGCAAGGCATCCTGCCACAGGCTTTCGCGTTTTTGGGTCAGTGGGGCGCCACCGGCGCCGATCTTCTGTAATTCAATGTTTGCCTGTGCCATAGTTATTCCTCACACCTAGTCATAACGGATACGTGGATCAAGATAAGCATATACAATATCGACTGCCAGGTTGGCAAACACCAGGAGGACAGCGTAAAGCAGGATGGTCCCCATGATGACAGGGTAGTCACGGTTGGTGATGCTGGTGATGAAATAGCGACCCATACCGGGGATACCGAAGATGGTCTCCGTCACAAATGTGCCAGTGACCAGGGCTGCAAACAACGGGCCCAGGATCGTAACTACCGGGATGAGTGAATTCTTTAGAGCATGTCCCAAAATGACCATTCGCTCTGTCAATCCTTTGGCTCGTGCCGTGCGGATGTAATCTTCACGCACTGTCTGCAGCAGACTGGCGCGTGTCAGGCGGGCGATTACTGCCGAAGAGCCGAGTCCTAGTGCAACAGACGGCATAATGGCATACTTGAAATAATCCCATCCGAAATTGGTTGGCAACAAACCCAGCAGATAAGGTGGCTTGGCTCCCCAACCGGTGACCGGAAACCATTGAAGAGCAACCCCAAATAACCATACCAGGATTGGCCCTAAAACAATTGCCGGCACCGAAACACCAAAGATGGAGATAGCCATTCCCAGGTAGTCGAAGATTGTATTTTGTTTAAGCGCAGCCATGATGCCGAGTGGCATCCCAATAAGGATGGCAATTACGAGCGCCATGGTACCCAGTTGGGCTGAGACAGGCAGGTTGTCACGGAAGATATCGTTGACCGTCCGGCTGCGGGATCTATAAGATGGGCCAAAATTCATCCAACGGAACCAGGTCGGGCCAAGGTTGACACTGATCAGGTAATCGTCCATCAATGAGGTAGTCGGTGGTGTGGTCGTAATGTGTGGAACTAATACCTCATAAACATAATGTGTGTATTGTTTCCAAAGCGGATCATCAAGGTGATAGCGCGCATTCAAGATGGCAATTGTCTCTTTTGGCAGTGCTTTCTCGCGGGAGAAAGGGCCACCCGGCACGGCATGCATCAGGCCAAAAGTGATTAACGAAACAAAAATAACCACAACAAATATGTATATCAGGCGGCGGATGATATAACGCCCCATCAGGCTCCTCCTACAAGACAAATCCCCAGATTGAGGTCTGGGGGGGAGAGATGATCTCTCCCCCCAGAAAGCCATCAACTTACTCCGAAGTGATGTCCCACTTGTAGTAGAGCTCGTGGCCGCCAACACTGAAAGTACGGATGATGTAAGGCTTGGTCACGGTAACGCGGGTATACCAGTAGATCGGGATCATGACCGCGTCTTCATAGACCAGGATCTCCTCAGCCCGCGCGTACATCTCAAGACGCTTGTCCGGATCGGTCTCGATTGCGGCTTGCTTCATCAGATCCTCGAATTCATCGTTATTCCAGAAGAAGCCACCGGCTGGATTACCGGCCTCATCATATGGGTTGGATGATCCATTAGCCGCGCAGACCTCGCGCAGGAAGTTGTTGGCATCCGGGTAATCCAGGCACCAGCCAAGGCGCCAGATCTGGGGAGTAGCGGCACCCTTAATGGTTTCCAAAAAGACAGCCCATTCCTGGTTAACCAATTTGACATTGACGCCCAGGTTGTCGGCCCACATCTGTTGAAGGGCCTCAGCGATTTTTTGGTGATCGGCGGACGTGTTGAATACGAGGGTCAGGTCGAGATCTTCGGCTTTCTGACCGGTCTCTTCCAGATACTCATCCAGCAGGGCCTTGGCAGCTTCGGGATCGGACTTTACGCCCAGATCCGGATGGGTGTCCATGGTTGGAGCACCGGCCAGACCAGGTCGGGCGAACCATTGGGCGGGTTCCTGTTCTCCCTTGAGAACATTATCGATCAGGCCTTGCCGATCAATTGCCATAGACAGGGCACGACGGACGCGCACGTCTTCCACTACCGGTGCCGTCGTATTAAACCCATAGAAATAGGTGCACAGATTGGGTGCTATTACCAGTTCCTTGGATAGCTCCGGATCAGCCTTGACGCGGTCGATGTCGGCCAACGGGACAGCCGCGGCATCTATATTACCGGCCTCGTATTCGGCAAAAGCGGGGACAGGATCCAGCATGGCTATCTCGACGATGTCGATCTTGGCCTGTGGGACGGAATCGGTACCAGGCCAGAAGGGGTTCTTGACCAGAGTCATGCTCGAGTCGTGAAGCCATTCGCTCATGGTATAGGGACCATACGACTGGAAGCTACCGGGCTCTGTCCATTTCTCACCCTGGGCTTCAGTGCAATCATCACCATCAATAACCCACTTGGGCTGTGGACGGGCAACCCACAAACCGGAAATCTGTGCGTTGTAGGCAGCCGGCTCAAGAAAGGTCAGCGCAATGGTGGTATCATCGATGACCTCAACACCCACAGTTGAGAAATCTTCAGTGTCGCCGTCGTTGAACTCGGCGGCGCCCTTTAGGACAAATGACAGCAGATAGCCATAGGGCGAGGCATTGGCAGGTAGCAGGTTCCTATAGATGCCATAGGCAAAATCATCGGCGGTGACCATGCGATCCTTACCGGCGCAATCCTTGACGATCTCAACTTTGGTGTCATTCCATTGCACCCACGGAACATCGTCGCGCAGGTGGAAGGTGATGGTCTGAGTGCCGTCGGCATTGATAACCTCATCCCACTCAGTGGCCATACCAGGCTCTAGCAGGCTGGTCACTTCGTTGATCTGTGTCAGGCCGATGAAGGTCGACTCGATCACAGTGATTGCGGTAACGTCTTCAGCGATTGCCGGGTCAATGGTTGGGATATCACCAGCACCGCCAGAGTTGACATGTAGAGTCTTGAGTTCGGCAGGCTGTCCGCCAAGCGCGTCACAACCGGAAAAAACCAGACTCAGGATTATTGACAGGCCAGCGATAACATAGAATTTACGCATCGTATCCCTCCTCCTTACAAGGGGCTCGAAATGGGTTAACAACAATCTTGGATAACACGTTATAGACTTTCAGGCAATCCATCACCTCCTTTCAAGCCAGGTGGCAGGCTACAAAGTGACCCGGCTTCACCTCACGCCATTCAGGTCTCTGTTGAGCACAAATTTCCTGCGCGATCGGACAGCGAGTGCGAAATCGGCAGCCCGAAGGTGGGTTCACCGGCGAGGGTACATCGCCTTGCAAGATCGTCCGCCGGCGTTTTTCCTCTACCACCGGGTCTGGAATGGGGACTGCTGAGAGCAGCGCCTGTGTATATGGATGTAATGCATCCTCGTATAAGTCTTTGCGATTTGCCAGCTCGACAATAACTCCCAGGTACATCACCGCAACTCTGTCGCTGATGTGTCGCACCACTGACAGGTCATGAGCGATAAATACGTACGTCAGGTTAAACTGTTGTTGCAGATCTTCCAGTAGATTGATCACCTGAGCCTGAATCGATACATCCAAGGCCGAGATCGGCTCGTCGCAGATGATCAATTTGGGCTGCAACGCCAACGCGCGCGCAACACCAATACGCTGACGTTGGCCACCAGAGAACTCGTGTGGGTAACGGTTGGAAAAAGCCGGGTCAAGGCCAACCAGCTCGAGCAAATTCTCCACCCGTTCGTCGATCTCTTTTCTTGTTCCAACATTATGGATGATGAGTGGCTCGCCAATAATCTCCCCAACGGTCATCCGGGGATTGAGGCTGGCATATGGGTCTTGAAAGATCATTTGCATCTGGCGACGCATACGTCGCATAGCATTTCCACGGAGGTTTACCAGGTCTACTCCGCCAAAACATACTGAGCCGGCAGTCGGCCGGTACAACTGTAAGATCGTGCGACCTGCCGTAGACTTGCCACACCCGGATTCCCCCACCAGTCCAAGTGTCTCCCCGCTACGTACGTCGAACGAGACTCCGTCTACCGCATGGACTGCCCCAATCTGCTTTTGAATAATAATGCCTTGCATGATCGGAAAATGTTTAACCAGATTGTCTACATGCAATAGTATGCTGTTGTTTGTGGCAGTCATCAGCGTGCCCTCCCTGTTTGCGGGTCCACCCAGCACGCTGCCCGATGATCCGGCGCTACCACTTGTAGACTCGGGTTCTCCTGCCGACAACGTTCTATGGCATATTGACAGCGCGGAGCAAACGGACAATACTCTGGAGTTTCGTATAGCACCGGCGGTAAGCCGTCAATCGAGACCAGGCGGTTTCTCTGATCCGAGTCCATGCGTGGCAAGCTGCCCAGCAGACCCAGGGTATAGGGGTGCTGGGGATTGCCATACAACTCTTTGACCGATGCTTCCTCGATGAAATAGCCTGCATACATCACCACGACACGTTTGGCTAGGCCTGCGACGATCCCCAGATCATGTGTAATCCAGATGATAGCCATCCCCAGTTCATCTCGCAGCCGTTTCACCAGATCGATGATTTGTGCCTGGATGGTCACATCCAACGCGGTAGTAGGCTCGTCTGCAATCAGGATCTGCGGCATACAAGCCAGTGCCATGGCAATCATCACGCGCTGGCGCATGCCACCCGAAA
The DNA here is from genome assembly GCA_016928235.1 of Anaerolineae bacterium. GTDB lineage: Bacteria > Chloroflexota > Anaerolineae > Aggregatilineales > UBA3940 > JAFGMS01. The sequence goes on from JAFGLD010000272.1 coordinate 25,356, forward strand.
ATTGATGAGGGTAATCATTGATGCGCTCCTTGGCTTGCGAAATACCAACCATATCCAACAGGTCTATCACCCGCTTAGTAGCCTGCTCCCGGTTCATGCCCATGTGTACTTCCAACGGCTCCGCAACCTGTCGCCCGATCGTTAGTACCGGGTTGAATGAGGTCATTGGGTCCTGGAAGATCATACTGATCTGAGAGCCGCGAATGTGGCGAATTTCTTCATTAGACATCTTGAGAAGATCTTGCCCCGAAAAGAATGCCTGCCCTGCTGTCACCTTTCCCGGCGGTGAAGGAATTAACTTGAGCATAGAGAGCATGGAAACACTTTTACCACATCCGCTTTCGCCGACTACACCTAACGTTTCTCCTTCCTTTAAGCCAAGAGCAATGCCATTCACTGCATGGACAGTGCCGTTCGTTGTTTTGAACTGTGTTTCAAGTCCTCGAATATCTAATAAGAGGTCAGGCATTCACAGAAGTCCTTTGTATTACGAAATCGGTTGAGTAAAAAGTTTTCAACTGTATCAATCATATGCTATCGGCGACCCAATTGTTGAGGGAATGGTAATGAAATAACTTTCCCGGTTGAGTCTGCAATAAGAACTACAGATAGGCAAGTTAATAAATTCTCATTCCTAAAGATACTCTCGCCAAGAGCACTCATAGACACAGACTATTTAGATTGAGTTGGTGCATACTCATTGTACTGTATACACAGTATCCTGGGAATTGCCCAATCGGATCAATCACCCGGTCACATGGCTTCCTATCGAAAACTTTTCCGGAAAATGCTATGACTTGATCTCGTCAAAGCAATGATCTCCCGGAACAACAGCTTGTTAACATCAGTTTCCCAATTCCTCCAGCCAATGCTCGATCACCTCGCGGTTGCGATTCTCGACGTGCTTGCGCTTCGTCATCAGCTTCCGGCGAAGGTCTTCCAGGCTCCATTGCTCATTGTCCAGTTTTTCCAGAATGGCTTCTTTGACCACCGACCATGTCTCAGGGTGTGTCGCCGCCAGAATGTCGGCCAGATTTTCTACTCGATACGCCTGCGCGATCTCATCGTTGGTGAATTCATCGAGCCTGGCGAGCACGATGTGCTGAAGCTCTTTCCAGAGTTCGGGATCTTTGGTTTCGGTGTAGACGCGATTGATCGGCTCTGTGCCGGATGCCCGGATGCGAAGGAAGTTGCGCATCTTGCCTTCTTCATCGCCCAGGAATATCTCGACCATGTCGTAGCGTGTGCCGCCGGCGTAGAGCACCGGGTGCCCGCCGATATCGGCCTTTCCCGGCTCGACACCGATGAATTTATCCAGGTAGTAGCTGATCAGGCGCTCCTTTGCGCCGTCACTGGCGTCGACATCGGTGCGTCCACCATACGAATCCCAGCAGCCGGGCAGGGAGATAACCTCTTGCCAGATCTCTGACAATGGCTTGCCGTGATAGGCGATCATATCGAGGATAAGGAGATTGGCCCATACGCCATCCTTGTCCGGCACATGGCCTCGCGTTGTCAACCCTGAGCTTTCCTCGCCTCCCAGCAGCAGGTTGTTCATCCAGGTCGTTCCCAGCTCGTCTTCGGGGCGGAGCCGGTATTGGTTATCCATCCGGGGGATCTCGACGATGTACTTGATCCCCACCGGCACGACAAAGACGTTATCCCACACCATGTCTTCGCGTTGGCCCACGCGGCGCTTATAGAAGGGATGATCGACATAAGCCGGAATCACCTGACCGGACGGCTTGAAGCTGGTGTTGCCCGGCGACAGCCCCGCAATCGTATCGATGACCGGCAGGCCGGTCTGGGTGATCACCACTCGACCTTCCAGACCGCGCTTATTACACAGGTAGTGGACGAGCATCGCCAGTACCTGGTTGGGCCGGTAGTAGACCCCACCCTCGCCGACCACACCAAAGCGGTCGGCATCGGTATCCATACCAAGCCCCAGGTCGGCTTCCTTATCCTTGACAGTTTCCATCAGCGGCTTGATATAGGGCAGCTCCGGGTTGGCATAATCCAACTCGCCCAGGTCGATGTTTCGCTCGGCGTGGATGACCCGGTGGGGGATGCCCAGCTCGCCCAGGATGTGGCCCATGTACCCTCGACTTGACCCATGCATCTCGTCGATGATAATCAGCCTGTCCTTGAAGTACTCGCGGATCCTGGTCAGATCAAGCGGGATGCGCTGGTTACCCTTGCCGTTCTCCTTCATCCACTCCCAATAAGACGGCAGTGGGTCGAAGCGTTGCAGGCGTCCATTGGCCTCGGCTTCGGCCAGGTCAGCACGGGGGATATCGACCCCCAGGAGCTGCATCTCATTGGCGCGGGCCGCGATGATATCGGTCAGGTGGGTGGGGGCAGGGTAGCCTTCTTTGGGGTTGAATTTAATCCCCTGCCATTCGGGCGGGTTGTGGCTGGCAGTGCAGTTGAGGATACCGGCAATCTTCTCTTTGCCGATACGCTCCACGGCCTGGTAGATGAGAGCCGGGGTGGGTGTCGGAAGGTTGGCCAGGTAGACATCGAAGCCGTTCTGAAGCGCGACACCGGCCAGCCAGTTGGCAACCAGATCGGAGTTCCGCCGGCCGTCATAGCCGATTACCACCCATTTTCCTGCCAATGGCTGCGCGCCGGGCACGACAAAATCGGGTATCCCGACGGCTGCCATGTACTGGCAGACAGCCTGGGTGGTCCTCAGGGCTTTCTCCTCGGTAAAGTCGCTGTTCCATCGACCGCGCAGACCGGAAGTGCCAAAGCGGGGATACTTGAGGTCATAAAATCGCTTGAGCAGCTTGACCAGCTCAGCATCCTTTGGTTGGCCGTCACCGGATTCCTCCAGCCACATCGCCAATTCCAGCAGACGCTCGGCCACCTTCCCCGCCTCGATGATGCGGAAGGGCATGAACCGGTCCGACTCGCCTCCCTGTGCCTCGATGGCGCCGTCGAGAATGGGGATAATTTCCGCGTCGATGCTCTCACGGATGCGGTCGAACTCGCGCCGGCCAAACAGCACTTTGCTGACATCAACGGTCCGGAACCGGATCTCGGCCATCGGCCCCCGTATCTCTTGATCGAGCTTGCCGCTGGGGTCGCGCCGGGTCTCGAAGCGGTAAGGCCCGGCCTCACCGATCATCGTCATTAAAATGCCGAATAACAGGCACAAATCATCGCTCGACGGTTTTCCGTGGGCCAGCCACTTCTCAACCTCATCGAGAAAACGATGAGTGAGCGCCAGGCTTCTGGCTCGTATCGATGCATCGTCAATATGCTCGGTCAGCCACCGCTTCAGGGAGCAAAAGCCAATCGCGAGATCGCCGGAGTGCTGAGGGAGGTTGCCGGCCCATTTATCAAGCTCGTCCAAAGACATGACCCACGTCGAAGGATCTTCATAGAGGATTTGGGACACAGGCAGTTTTTTGTCAGGCATACTCTTCTCTCTCTAAGGAATGAGAATTTATTAACTTGCCCATCCATAGTTCTTGCCCTCAGGCTCAACTGGGAAAGTTATTTAATCTCCATTCCTAAATAGCGGATGGCAGACAGCCGGTAGCAGATAGCTGACAGGTTACAACAAATAGCCGGCCTAAGGGACAGCAAACGCCTCACAGCCTATTGGCCCGCCTCTATCTCTTCGATGGACAGTGTGCTGCCGGTCGTACAATCTTTGGCCTCGATCCAGTCCGAAGGCGAGCCTGCTGCCGACTGAACCGATCGGCCAAGAGCAACCGCACATTGGGCGATATCAGATAGCCGATGTTGAAGTGTTCCTTCTATCATAACTCGGAACAGGGGCTCAGTACCAGAGTAGCGTGTGTTGATGGCGGTATCAGGGCCAAGCTGCTCCGATATTCTGTGGTAGTCGCGCTGAAAATCCGGTAGGGATTGGAGATCGGGCTTTGAGGCAACACGCGCTGAGACGACAACTTGTGGGAACTTCTGAAGCGGAAGTGCCAGCCGGCTGAGCGGGGGCGAATCGACGCTTGCCAGAACACCGGCGATCAGCAGAGCTGAGTAAATGCCGTCACCGGTTGTATGAGTCTCATCGTAGATGATGATATGCCCCGATTGCTCCCCACCCAGCACATATCCTTTGCTTTGCAGCTCGCGGAGAACGTACTTATCGCCAACCGGCGTGCGGATAACCTGGATATCCTGAGCCGCCAGGGCCATGTCGAGCCCGCGGTTGGCCATATTGGTTGTCACAACGGCATTACCCGGCAGTCTGTTTTCGCCTTTCATGTGCGTTGCCAGGATATACAGGATGTGATCGCCATCAGCCATGTGCCCCGTCTCGTCGACCAACACGACGCGGTCGGCATCACCGTCGAAGGCTGCTCCCAGGCGGAGGTTGTTCGATGTGACGATCTCGAAGAGACCACCGCGCCCTTCACGTACTATCTCGGAGCCACACTGGTGATTGATATTCGTGCCGTCCGGCTCAGCGTGTGTGACGATGACCCGGCAGCCCAACCGCTCGAAGCACTGGGGGGCGATGGCACTGGCGGCCCCATTGCTGCAATCAAGCGCAATCCCGATCTGGGACATATCGATATGCTGAAAGGGCCCAATTAGATGATCGATGTAATCTGCCACCAACTCCGGCGCCGGTTGTATCTGCCCGACGGCCCCGGCTGACTTTTGTGGATCGATGGGCCGGTTAACGGCTTCCTCAAGCGCCTGCTCTTGCTCATCGCTCAGCTTGCAGCCGTCGGCGCCAATGACCTTGATGCCGTTCTCTGTCCATGGGTTATGGGAGGCTGAGATCACGATACCGGCATCCATATTCAAATGTTTGGTAAGGTAAGCCACACCGGCTGTCGTGATCACGCCAACATCGATGATCTCGACGTCATGCAGGGCTACTCCCTCTGCCAGGGATGCCGCAATCTCCTCTCCAGATTGGCGTGTGTCCCGACCAATCAGGACTTTGGGCTTGGCTGTCTGTTGGCATACAAAGGCGCCAATCCCATGCCCGATTTGCCTGGCTCCTGACACATCAATAGGCCATACACCGGCCTTTCCTCGTACTCCATCTGTTCCGAATTCGATCTTTGTCATAGGTCCTCAATTATCAAATAGTTTACAGGCCATAGGCCATTCAGCCAATGATCACGTCTGTTATCACCGGCAGATGATCAGAGGCCAGCCTGGCTTTGTCGGTGTCGACTATCGTGCTTTCAAACTGAACAATACGCTCCGGCGGGAAAATAAAGATGTGGTCGATAGCTTCCTTGACCTTAAGGTGTGTGCTTGCCGTCCCTTGTGCCGGAGTGGCTGCTATGAATCCACCCTCATCGATGATGCATTGCAGCGCCGGTTCGTCGAGTACTGCATTGAAGTCACCGAGTAGGAAGACGATCTCATGTGCATCAAGCACGTGCTCACGCAGCAAACCGATCAGTCGCCGCGTCTCAACTTCGCGCAGCCGGGTTGCCTGTTCGGGCTTGCCGGGCAGCACATCCTCGCCACGCTCTCCGACCAGTGTACTCAGATGGACGCCAATCACGATGGGAAACTGAGGCGCCCGCCCGATCCGCGCCAGTAACGCGGCCCTGGGCTCGGTATCGCGACTGCCTTCGTAGACAGGGCTGCGAGATAGTAGAACAGAACACGGAGCGCCCGGCTTATCCGGCCGGCCAAGCCGGTGGAAGGGCCAGCGGGAGATGATAGCATTCCCTTGCTGCCAATCCCGGCAATCGTCGAAGAGAATATCTACCATCGTTTTGTTTTCGGGGTGTAGATGCTCATTCATTGTGAGGATTGGCGTGAAGACGTGCCTGGCATTTTCTCCGAGAAGCGGACTAATCTCGTCGAGATCACTATGCCATAGCCCATCGGCGTCGAGCCACCGGGTGGCTTCTTGAATGACCAGGATGTCCGGGACCGCGTTTTGAATCACCTGCAACACGAGTGACATTTCTGACGCGCGTTCTTTTCGCCCACCGCCGATGTTATACGTCATCAGTCGGTAGGAGAGGTGTTGCGATTGTCCGGCGCCTTCATTCATCTCGGATTTCATCCATTTGGGCGATCTTTTCTGTCATGCCACTGAAGGAGTTTACAGTTTTTTGTTCTCGGTTGACAACTATTGGCCGTCTACCCGAGGCTTTGACCTTAGTCGATACGTTTCTTCACCGGTTGGAAAATATCTATCTGGAGCAACATCGCCTTGTCCGATTCCAGGCCTTGCTCTCTCAGGGCACCAACATATTCAGGATGCATCCGGAACTGCCCATCGACCAGAATCTCGCGATCCCAGGGGTTCAAGATAAGACCATCCGATATCACCCCGATATAATCGGGGGTTTCGGCTCCCTTTGTGTGAGCATAAAGCACCGCCGTTCGTACTTCGCCGGCACCTGTTTTCTCTGCCTCGGCTTTGACCATCTGGAGCGTCTCGCCGGTGCTACTTATTTCATCGACCACCAGCACGCGCTTACCCTTGATTGCCTCCGGCGGGCGGATCGACCACTGCGGCTGCCGATAGGCAACGACGTCCCGGACACGCCGCGACAGGCGCACCGGGTAGACCTCGATACGCAGGATGTGAGCCATCAGCGTACCGGGATAATATCCCGCGCGGCTGACAGCCAGGATGATCTCCGGCTGCCAGGAAGCGACGGCTTGTACCAGACCTTTGCAGAGTCCGTGGAAATCCATCCAGGAGATCGGCCTGATGCCCTGCCGGGCGTCGTAGTCGTACGGATCAGTAGCCATCATCGAAAGCCGGCTCTCACCAGGGTTACATCTGCGATTGGATCAGATCGGCAAGCTGTGTAACGGTATCGAAGGTGTTGGCATTCAACTGGTTATCTTGTAGCTTGACGCTGTAAGTATTCTCGACCCATAGTGCCACATCGACCAGACTAAAAGAGTCGATCAATCCGCTGGAAATCAAGGCTTCATCGTCCTGGAGAGGGTAAGAGGGGTCTTTCAGAATATCTTGAGTCAAGAAGCCGCGCAGTCCGTCACGAATGTCCTCGGTCATTATGTATTTCTCCTCATGTTGGATAGAAGCTATCCGCACAGTCAGCCGTCAGCTTATTTTTTGTGACCAACTGAGAATATAGCCGACAACTGAAACTACACCTGCAAACCATCATCAAACTAATCACTGTCCTCCGACACGCCGCGCCACACGGCATCGAGGGCCTGTAATGCTGTCAGGTTGCGCATGGGCCAGCCGTGTTCCATATTGCCGGGGTCGTTGAAATATGGACGCGCAAAGCGTAGATGGAAGCCATCGTCGGTCAGCCCGTGGCCGGGGAGCGGCTCGACTGCCAGCCAGAAATTCCACAATGGTATCTGATACTCCTGGGCCACCTGGACAATGGCCGCATTGATGCTGTGATCCCCTTCCAGGTTATCGGCCTTGGTAGCCAGGATAGGAACAACGCCTTGACCGATGGCATATTCGACGATCTGGCGCATGTAACCGGCATAGGTCGAAGTGGGGCGGTCGTACCACCAGGTCTCCATGCTGATCAGCACAATACTGGGGTTGTGCAGCCTGAACTCACAGGCCAGCGGTGTCTCGCGCGCTTCGCAGAGATCGGGGTCGGCCCATAGGGGTGAAAGCACCGAGGCTACGTTGTAGCCCCCTCTGACTGCTGCCCGTTGGCGGTCGAACGAATCGTGGAACCAGTCGATAACTTCCTGGAGATCCTGGTATTCCCCCAACCGATACAGGCCGGGGTGGGCAAAATCCTCCAGAAAATAAGCCTCCACGTTCTGGCAATCGCCTACCACCGAAAAGGAATGCGGATCTCTGCCCATCTCGATGCCACGTTGGTAGATCGCGCGCGCCCGGTCGGTGACGACCGGGATCACCGGCATGTCTTGCCAACGGTCCGGATAATCGACCGTTACCGTTGGAGCAATACCCGTTGGCGTACTTTCTAGGGGAGGGGAAGGACTTGCCTCTACCAGCGTTGCTGTCGGTTGAGTTGACTGAGTCAGCCCCGGCTCAGGCTGGGCAGTCGAAGGAATCGAGGCAGTAGACGCACAGCCGGCCAGCAGCAAGAGCAAGAGCAAGACGAGTAGTTGACGTGAGTACAACAGCCTAAACATATTTTTCACTACTCCTGTTGATTGATGATTGCCTCACCAATCAACTCCGCCAGCTGCGACTCCCCTTTTGGAGTGAGGTGGATGGCGCTGTTGGTATACTCGGTGGGTGAGACTGCATCCCACAGGTCGAGGTAGTGCCAGCCTTGCCGGTCAGCTTCACTGGCGAGCAGCGTCCGGTAATCATCGTAAGCCCACCGGGGATAGTAGAAGTTATAGCGGATATCGCTGTTTTTGCCGCTGCCGATGAACATTGGCTCGTTGACCAGTACCACCGGCACATTCCCTACCAGATCGATCCCGGCTGCCAGGACATCGAAGGCGAGATCGTCTATCGTGAGCGGCGGGCGCAGATCGGCAAAGCTGTCGTCCGGCTCGAAGTCTTTCTGGAGCGGCGTGTAGTCCTCAGGATAAATCTGGTCGATCCCGGTGGCGGCCCACATGACCCCATACAGGTTCAAACGCAGCACGTCAGCCAGTTCCCGTCGCTGCCCGACGATAGTCTTATCCATGAAGCCGGCATCGACAAAAGCCGGATCATGCGTATCCATGTCCAGGCCGGTCGACTGGATGAGGCTCCGCATCTCATCGGTATTGTGCTGGACGATGGGCGATGAGAGCTGCTTGCCGGCCGGCAGTGCCTCGAGCGTCACCAACCAGATGATCAGATCGGGTTGATAGCCGCCGATGCGAGAAAGAATCAGCAGATCTTTGGTCACCGAGATGGTGGGATAGCCCAGGTTGTAGGCGCGCACACTTTTTCCGTCATCGGTGATGAGGCTCAGGGCGTTGATCTGCCCGGCCAGGGTCTCATCTGGCCTGAGCAAAATACCCCACACCGACGAATCGCCGACCAGCAGCACCCAGTACTCATTGGCAGCTTTGGGCATACTAACCTTATGCGACGCAAACATAGCGTCGAGCTGGAAGAGGCTCAGGTTGTAGGACTGGTCGGGAGTCTCGCCAAAGGGAAGGCGTGCTCTGCCGGGCACCAGACTGTTGTAGATCGACATCTTGCCGATGGCAGACAGCGGGTTGAGCAAGGCATAGATCACATTGAGCAGGACGAACAGAAAGACTGCTTTGACGATGACGCGACCAACAAAGGGCCAGTCAGTGCTGGTGGCTGGTGGGTGGTTACTCATAGTCGATAGTGGGCAAATGATTGTTTGTGATTGTGCGAATAGCGCAAAGCAACAGTGTTCAGCCTCTTGTTCTCGTGTAGCCGGGCGCAAATAGCAATAGACATTATCATGATTTACGCTACTGAAACGCAATAACACCAAAATGAGGACCTTTTTCTCACTTTGAAAATCTAATTGAGATAATGTCTAATATTTACAGTACCAGACAGGACACAAGTATAATGTGGGCCGCTTCTTTGTCAATAGCTCGTATTCATTCATCAATGTTACCGAAGGGCAACCGTTCACTCCAGCCGGTCGCTATCCATACATCCGCAAGGTATGCATGTACAACCCCAAAGCACGATGGACCGCAGTGATGCGCTCAGGAATGGCGATTAAAGGGATGGTACACGGGGCCGTGATATGGAAAGAGATTATTTGTGAACATGTTGAGGAATGCCATGTCATTCCCGGACCAGCTTGTCATTCCCGCGCAGGCGGGAATCCACCGATACACAGAGCATTCCATCAAAGCATTCCGGATGCTGCCCTGGAGAAGTATGTTCTTTTGCATTGACGTAGCCCACAAATATAGATCTCCAGGAAAGTTTTCGACTGACAATCATATGGGGTGAGTAAATATGTAAACAGGTAAATATGTGAATACGTAATCGAT
>JAFGLD010000273.1 GCA_016928235.1 Anaerolineae bacterium
GAATGCCGGCTTGGAGAAGTGTATTCTTTTGCACTGGCGTAGCCCACAAATATCTCGTCTTTTGTCACAACTTAATGAACCATCCCATAATGTGGCTATTGTCGATAAAGTCTAATGACCACATAACGGTTGTGTTGCTCGATGCTGCCGACAAAACATATGGGGTACCATCGAGATAGCGTCGGGCAGCTTCCATACCTCTTACCGTTCTTTGAAGGCTGAGACGGCAATTCCCAGCACTGCCACACCGGCAGCCAATAGGAATCCCATGCTGATGCCCTGGTAAAAGGCATCGGTAGTGTTGCGTGCCAGGTAAGTTGTGAAAATGGCGCCTGCCAACCCGATCCCAAGCACCATACCAAAGTTGCGCGCGGTTGCCAGAACACCCGAAGCAATTCCTTGACGGGTGTAAGGAGCTGATCCCATCAAAGCACTGGTATTGGGCGCGATAAAGGTGCCGGTGCCAAGCCCGGCCACCGCCAACCCAACCGCTACCAATCCCAATCCTGTTTCAGGCCCAATGCGGGAGAGCCACAACAATCCTCCGGTCAGCACTCCCATGCCAAGTACGCCTGCCGGACGCGAGCCATATTTATCCGATAAGGCGCCACTGATCGGTGCTGCGATGGCCATGAGTATGGGTTGCGCGGTCAGAAGCAATCCGGCTTCAGCCGGATTGAGCCCACGACCCTGGATCAGGTAGAAAGGCATCAGAAAGGTGATGCTGTAAACGCAAATGTAGTTGAGGATAGCTCCAGTAGTGGACGCGGAGAACAATGGGAGGCGGAACAGACTCAAGTCCAGCATTGGAGCCCGGGAGCGGTGCTCGATCGAGACAAAGATGAGCAGCAAGAAGAAAGCCCCAACCAGCAGGCCCAGCACAGCAGGGGAAGTCCAGCCCCATTCAGCGCCTTTGTTCAGCCCAAGCATAAGCACCACCAACCCTGCCATGAACATTACCGCGCCGGGTAGATCGAAACGCTCACCGCTGTTTGTCGGGGTATCCTTGGGAATGAAATACATACCCAGTCCAAGCGCCAGTGCTCCGACCGGGACATTGACATAGAAGACGGTTTGCCAACCGAAGGCATGCGTGAGCCAGCCACCTAGAGATGGCCCAACAGTCAATCCCAGGTAGGTCATTGTCGAGGCCAGCCCAAAGACCCGTCCTCGCTGCTCAGCAGGGAAGTTATTGGTGATAATAGCCGGGGAGTTGGATGCCAGCATCGCGGCGCCAATAGCTTGTATGGCGCGGAAGGCGATCAGCGCAGCAGGAGACCAGGCCATGCCACACAGTATTGAGCTGATAATAAAGATTCCGAATCCCCATCCATAGACAGACTTGTGGCCACGAAGATCGCCCAGGCGCCCAAATGTCAGCAGCAAGCTACTGAGCACAAGCAGGTAAACAGTTATGACCCATTCGATGGTTGCAATGTCACTCTTGAAGGTATCACGCAAGATGGGCAGGATGGTGTTCACCACGCTTCCATCGAGCGTTGACATGAACGATCCGGAACCAATCGCTACAAGAACCCACCATTTCCGGTCAATGGTTTTTATCACAAAAAATCCTTTGTATTAGCTGTGCTCAACATCGAGCGAAGTTCTGAGTATAACTGAGTAACGCCTAAAATAGGCCGGATTTTACGTATAGCATGTCCATTGCCGATACAGTCTATTCCAAAAACACAACATCTGAACTCAGGGGCACCGGAAAGCTTCATAGCGAGCCGGTTTTCATGTGTAGACAGGAGACCTGATTGGTCAGATCTCTTGCTCAAGCACCATGCTCGGACATTGCTCGATGCGAGATAGCACAAAATGGGAATGCATCCCCAGAGCACCAGGCTGGCAAGATGCCTGCTCGCTGTGTCTTTCATGCGCAGATTGCCGAATACTTGAGCAATATTGCATGTCAAGTATAGTGGCCCAGATCGTTGCGTGGCCGAGGAGTAAGCAAAAGGCAAACGGGTAAGGCGACACGGACCGTGATTTGCGCCATTACCCATGATCTTTTACCCATTTACCTTTTTCGAATGGGTGAAAACTTTCCTGGAGAACTATAAATATCCACTATTTCGTGCCGAACTCAAACCGTTGGCTCGACACTCGTTGCTAGTCACATCTCATCCGCGTCGCGCAGGGGGAGCGTGATCGAGAATGTGCTGCCCTGTCCCGATGCGCTCTGGACGGCAACCGTCCCTTCATGAACCTCGGCGATAGTCTTGACCAGCACCAATCCAAGACCGGTGCCGCGCGGACGATCAGGCTCGCCGTTACGTTGCGGAACCCGGTAGAAGGCTTCGAAGAGCTGGGTGTGAAATTCTTCAGGGATACCAATGCCGTTATCGATGACACAGGTAGTAATGCTGCCCTCGTCCTCCTGGAAGGCACGCACGGTTACCTGGCCGTTCTCGGGAGTGCACTTGATGGCATTGTTGATCAGGTTCATGATGGCCTGCCGATAAAGCATCTCATCAACCAACAATAATGGGAGGTTATCGTCTACTTGGAGGCTCAGGTCGATGTTCTTGTCTTCAGCGGCTTTGCCCTGTTCCTGGACAATCTGCTCAATCACGTCTTTGACGTCGGCCAGCACCAGCTCCAGCTCGACATCCTCGCCGAACTTCAACCGGCTGAGATACAACAACCGCTCGGTCATCTCCGAGATGTGATCGATGCCGGTGCTGATCTTAGCCATGGCGTCTTGCTGTTTCGGGTTAAGCTCACCGATCATAGGGAGCATTGACAGGTAGCCGCGCATATAGGTCAGGGGGGATCGCAAGTCGTGCGAGACCATCCGTAGAAAGACGGTCTTGATGTTGTCGAGCTCCCTCAGCGCCGTGATGTCACGCAGAACCGCCACACGCCCGGCAATGGCACCGTCGCTGCTGACAATGGTTGATGTGTTAGCCAGGAGGATCTTGTTACGCCCGTCGGGAAACTCCAGCGAGGCAACCGGCTCCTCCAGGTTGGTGAGCAGCGCCGCCAGCGCAGGAACATCGATGACCTCAGTGGCTTTTTGCCCGCGGACGTGGTCGCTGCGGATGCCAAAGTAGTCTTCGGCAGCCGGGTTGACCAGGATGATCTTGCCCTGATTGTCGGTGACGATCATCCCATCGGCGGTGCTGGTCAGAACAGCCTCCAGCTTGCGTCGACCCTCCTCAGCCTGGGCAAAGAGCCGGGCATTCGAGACAGCGATGGTGGCCTGACTGGCCAGTGTCGAGAGGAAGGTCATCTCGGATTGTTCGAAGACGTGCTCGTGGTCGTATCCCAGCCACAGGATGCCGTGAAACGTGGTGTCGCTTCGCAGCGGCAGCGCCACAATCGCCCGGATGTAGGGCGGCAGCACTGTAATGTCCAGCGAGCCGCTGGCCCGCCAGACCTGGCTGATCACCACGGTGCCCTGCTGTTCAACCAGTTTGACCAGTTGATCGTCGAGAACGGCCATAGCTGTGGCTGCTTCGCCGACGATGTAGACTTGCAGCGGCTCGTGAAGATCCTGTCTCAAGACGATGCGCACGCCGCGGGCCTGGGCAACTTCGAGGGCGCTATTCAAAATAGGCGGCATCGCCCTGAATAATTCCAGGTTGCCTGAGACACCCCGGCTAACCCTGAACAGGCGCTCTTGCTCGTCCAACCGGTTCTTAAGCCGGATACGCATCGCCTCGAAAGCACGGCCTAGCCGTCCTGCCTCGTCTTCGCCGGCTACCTGGATAGAGTGATCGAACTGCTCTTCAGCGATCAGGTCGACAGCCTGGAGCAACTCTTCAAGCGGCACAGTCATCCGCTTGACCAGAGCAATCAACAAGGCTGCCAGCACGGTGGCAATCAACAGGCCAACCAGTAGAGCCGGCACTACGATTCGGACAGCCAGTGCCAGCGTCGCCTCGTTGGGAATCAGCATGATCGTCGACCATTCAGGCAACCCGGCAACCGGCTGTATGTAAACCAAACGCCGTGTGCCGTCATCTTCCATCTGCCGGAAAGCGCGCCCGCCGGCTCTAGCAAGCTCGACAGTTTTGTCGAGAGAGAAGATTTCGCCCTGAAGATCAGGCCGGGCAGGGTAGTAGAGGACGCAGCCCTGTTCGTTGGCGATCAATCCCTCGCTCGATGCGATGAACTCTCCCCGCAGCAGGTTGGCGACTGGTGCAAAGAGCGGGGTGCCTGGCAGTATCGTACGGCCAACCAGCACACCGGCCATATCTTGTGTTTCCGGTTCGATCACCGCTACCATGAAGCTGATCGTGACATTCTTACCGTCGATAGTCGCTGCCTCGGCCGGCATTCCGTCGTTCAGAACCTGCCGGAGATGCTCCTCTTCTACATCAGAGAGGATATATTCCGGTGATGCAACACTGGGGTAAGCATCCACCAGCTGCGAATCGGTATCGAAGTAGAGCAGTTGTGCAAAGTCTGGACCTGTTTCCAGCGATTCCTTGAGCCGGGCCTGCCGGCCATCATCGACCTGCACACTGCTGCTCTGGGCAATCTCGCGCAGCATACTGCGGCCGGTTTGTAAGAAGACCGGTATACTGTTGCCAATGTTAGTGGCATCACGGGCGACCTGATCGAGAACCATCTGTGCCGCGACACGATAGGAGACCAACATCACCGTTCCAACCAATGCAATGGCGGCCAGGGTGGTCAGTGGTACCAATGTGTAGAGCACTCGCCGGCTGAGGTGCCTGGCCCAGGGAGGCGTCTGAAGCTCATTGCCATGTGTGGGATGAAGCTGTGGCCACCCCATGATAACGATCTCGATCAGCAGCCCTGCGAAGACAGTGGCTATTGCCATGCCAAACAGAGAAGGCCAGAAGTTGGTCAGCGTGCGATCGAGACTGGCAAGAGCAGAAGCTGGATCAAGAAGGAATCTGCCGGCCAGTTGAAGCGGCCACCCGACCGCCAGCACGGCCAACAGCATTGCCACAATAGGGCGCCGGAGCCAGCTTGCCAGACTGCCCCGGTAAAGCTGTCTGGTCAGCATCGCTACGGTAAAACCCAGAATGGCAATCTCGAAGGGTTGGGAGAGCCGTGACGTGCCGAACAGAGCCCATGTCAGCCCGGTGATCAACCCGACCAAAAGTGCTGGCCCTGCTCCAAGCCACACTGCTGCCACAATGATCGGTATCAGGCCAAACAGCGGGATGTCCAATGGCTGAAGCCACTGGCCCGGCTCGAAAGACAGTATCAGCATCTGAGCCAGAATCGGCGTGACGAAGACAGCACCGGCCAACATACCCCATTGCATGGGGGTTAGCTTGCTGAAGTCAGCATAGCATCGCCATGCCAGCACGATGGTCATGGCAGCAAAAAACAGTATGGCCAGAAAACCCCGCAGGCCAAGATCGATATTGAGATAGGGAGTATATTGAAAGACAAACCACTCGAAGGTCATAGCGTCAGGGTCCGTTGTTGCCCTAGAAAAGAGCGGTACACATGATCGCTAGTATAGCATCGTGGCGGATCACCAGCAAAGCACACGGGACAAGACAGTGGTCTTGTGTGATGCTGTAGGCGAAGGGAAAGCCCTACCCCGATCTACTTCCACTGGTGGACGGGGCTTGTTGGTAGCAATTTACCTGAGAATGCTCTGAGCAATGCTGCTGTCGATATCAAGGCATTGAGCCATCTGCAACAGGAGGGTTTTTTCGCCCTCACTGGCCTCATCGGCGCGAGCCAGCTTGATGGCCATCCGCAAGGCTGCCTCACACAGCTCTGGAGTCAACCATTCCTTGACCGCCATGAAGATGGCATTCATGCCGTGAGGCGTTAGCGTCATGGTTCCCTGATCGATCGAGAGTGTATCATAGATCTGCTGATTAACCTTGCTCAACAATTGGTTGAAAGCAGACTGCGTATAGTTTTTGAACAGATCGAGCCCCTTGACCTGCTCAAACAAAACCTATCTTTCAGCCGGACTACTCACATTGTCTGCCGCTACAATGATGGATGGGGCGGGTGTCCGGCGCTCTTGTGATTCTTGAGGATAACCCCAGGCCAGTCAGACAGCTCGGCCAGCAAGCCCTTCACTTGCGTATCAGCGATCATGGTCCGCCGCGCTTCGATGACCTGTGGGTCATCCTCCGGTTCATCGAGGAGATCGAGCCGCGTTCGGTATGCTACCCAGGCCGGGCCTTCCAGTAGCCAGTTCAAATCGCTTTCCACATCAATCTCCTTTACATTACCGCCGAGCTCCAAATGACTATTCCAGATCAACCAGGAAGGTACTGGCTATTTCAGTCAGTGGGCGAACTTCCTGGTACGGCGCGCCTTCCCGCAACGTGATATCTTGCTGCGCTAGCAACTCCACAGCATATGTCCGATCGCTATATTCGGTCGCTGGGTGTTGGGCAACTGTCGTGAGGAGATCGATGCCCGCTTCTTGCCGGCCACTGTCTAGCAGCAAGACTGCGATACCAACCAGGAGGCCTAAAATGACGGGGGCGATCTGTTTTTTGAGCGCAATCTCTAGGCCCACTTGCAAACAGCGGCGAGCAGACTTCTCGTCCCCCAGACCATGGTAAGCTAATCCCTGCCAGCCTAACCCTACCGCGTAACTCTGTAGATCGCTGATCTGACGCATCAGATCTATTCCTGCTTGACAATCGGCAAGTGCCTGGTCATATGCCCCTTGACGTACATGTATCTCGCCCAAATGAACCATTACAATCGCCTTGAGGTGTACCCGCTCGATATCTTCGATCACAGGCAGCGCTTGTTCAAAGTAGCGCTGGGCGGTAGCCAGATCTCCCATCGTACGATGCAGGGAGCCCAGGTTGTTCAGGAACTGAGCTAAACCATGATGAAGATCCTCTTCGCGGCAGATTGCCAACCCTTCCTCTAGCACTTGTCTGGCAGCCACATAATCGCCTGTACGGATGCAAGCCATGCCCAGATTAGCCAATGGGGCGGTGAGATCACGTCGGTTGTCCAATCTGCGATGAATGGCAAGACATTCTCCCAAAGCCTCTTTGGCTACATCATAATTACCTACATTGAGTTGGGCGATTCCCAATACGTTGAGGGCAAGAGCCAAAGACTCATCCTTTTCATGTTGTAGCAGGATATCGATACCCTGTTTGACTAGATTGAGTGCTTCCTTGGCATTCCCAAGGAAGATATGAAAAGCAGCACAATGAATTGATAATTGCCCCCAGACGAACTGTTCCTCGGATGATGCTGCGGGCTGCAATGCCTCCCGCGCTTGAGCAAACAGGCTACTTCCTTCCTGAAACCAGCTCAGTGCATCGTAGAGTCGACGCAATGGGAGAATGGCCTGTTCAATGGCATCGATATCTCTTAGGTCAACCACTCTTTGCCAGGCTACGCGGATGTTGCCCAAGTCACGGCTCATAGCAGCTATGGTGGTCTGGCGCTCTCCGCGTGTCCACAAATCGCTCTGTTGTTGTAGAAGACCAACAAAAAAAGCGGAGTGGGCGGCCTGCATCTGCAACAACACGGCTGGATCGCCATTCAGTTTTTCCTCCGCATATTGCCGCAAGGTTTCGTGAATCTGGTAGCGGATCCCTGCGTTGTCTTCTGTTGTTGCCCTCAGCAGCGATTTGGCAACCAGCCCATTCAGGTTGTGTAGAGTAGTGCCTGCTACCTCTCGGGCAGCTTCCAGAGTGAAGCCGCCACGAAAAACGGACAGGCGCGGAAAAACAAGCTGCTCATCATGTGTCAGCAACTGCCATGAATGATTAAAGACAGCTCGCAAACTAGGATAGCGTTCTGGTGATTTACGCTGGGTGGTTCCAAGTACATCCAGGTTCTGCTCAACCTCGGTCACAATCTGAGTGCAGGAAGCCACTGATACCAGCGCAGCCGCCAGCTCGATACCTAATGGCGACCCGCCCAAGATGCGACACAGATGAATCACGACATCTTCCTGGCCCTTCAGACCAAAGTCGTTCCGTTTTCGTCTGGCATTTTGCACGAAGCAGGTTATGGCATCGAAGTGCTCAAGCGGCGCATGATCTTGGGGCTGTTCGGGGGGGATGGATAATCCATCAATGGTGAATACCCATTCTTCCTGTAAATCCAAATTCTCTCGTGAGGTCACAATGATCTTGATATCTGGAGCAGCTTGTAAGATATCGCGAAGCAGGTCAGCATCAGTGACAAGATGCTCAAAGCCATCCAGTAGCAGGAGTAGCTCCAACTTGGCCAACTGGGCGAACAGCTGCTTGCGAGGTGACGCCGGGCCTGCGATTTGGATGTCTGCTGCCTTAGCGATGGCTGTGATAATGAACTCGGACTGGGTGACCGGACCTAGTGACACATAACAGATACCGTTCAGATACCTGTGGAGGTGATGGGTGACCAACTCCTGGGCCAGGCGTGTTTTGCCTATACCTCCAGGGCCCACCAAGGTGATCAAACGGCGGTGGGGATCGTGGATCCACTTATCCAATTTGTCTAGCTCAGCCTGGCGTCCTATGAACATTCCAGGTGCGGCAGGGAGGTTGTGGCGTCTGGCTGTGCGCGCTTTTTGGATACGTTCGTGTAAGGTTGTTGTTTCAGAGGTGGGTTCTATACCCAGGTCATTCAGAAGGATCTGGCGGCAGGTTTCATATTGGGCCAGGGCGGCATTATATTCTCCCTGTCGCGCCAGGAGAAGCATCAACCGCTGGTGAGAGGTCTCGTGCCAGGGATCGATGCTCAGCATACGGCGGACGGGAACGGTGGCATGTCCCCAGTCGTCCTGAAGCATAAAGTGGTCGGTTAGATTCTCGAGCGCCGAAAGTAGCAGCCTTTGGTAATATTCACGCTTTTGCCCCAACCAGTCTTCTAGAGTCGGCGAGTCATTGGCATAGTACCCTTCGAGAAAGTCGCCCCGGTATAGAGAGACAGCCATCTCGAGCTGGTCAGTATCAACGTTTGTCTCTGCGAGTATCTCACAGAAGGTCATAACATCTACTTGATGCGGTCTGGTGGCATCGAAGGCGATAGTTCTACGTGTTGCAATGAGATAGCCAGGGAGAGTCTTCTGGATGTGGTGCAGGGCTTGGCGCAAGCTGAGCCGAGCGCGCTCCTCCGGTACTTCACTCCATAGCAAATTGTGTAGCACATCTCGATCATGTGAGCGTTCTTGCTCCGTTGCCAGATAGCAGACCAAGAGTAGGGCTTTTGCTGATAAGAGTTCGGTAACAGGCTTTCCATCTAATATGATGGCAGGAGAGCCTAACAACTCAAGTTCTAGCACTAGCAAAACCTCCTGCTAATTGTACATTGCTACCCATTAACGATTTTTTAACGACACAACTATATCATCGGCATGTTCTGGTCCATCGGGAACCTATATAGACACTAGCATGACGCGTAACTGTTCAGCTCGTAGCTTTTCAAGCTTCGATCTGTAACTGGTGAACTCGGACTGACAACTTTTTACCTATCATGTCTCACATTTTACATATTTACCCTTTACACACCACTCACAGCTGCATTTGAGAGCACCATAGTACTCATGATGCTTGTATTTGATGTGGGAGCAATGATGAGAGCGCAGTCATGTTGTAACAATAATCGTTTTCTAGGGCAAGAACAAAACACAGTATGTCGTAAAGGGATATGCAAATTTTCAGGGACTCGTCGTGAGTTTCAGTAAAATGATGTGTTTCTAGATGAATTGTAAAGGGAACTACGCCCATTCTTACCTGAGCTGAACATTTTTGAAAGGAAGATGTATCTCATGCAAGAGTTTTTTAACACCATTGTACGTAGTCAAGCCGACTATGCACGTAACCGGGTGACCTGGGAAGGTGCCAGTATGGTCGAGCGTGCAACCTTCGGGAAATTGTTCAAGGCTGTCGAGGGGATTCTTGGGCTGATAGCTTTCGTTGGACTCTTCTTTGTTCTGTCGATTACTCCAGACGTAGCCTGTCTGCCCTATGTATGCATATTGCTATGGCTCGCGCCTTTTACAGCAGCGGGTATCGCGCTGGCTCGGTTCCGGTACAGCATATTCAAACGAGTCAGAGGCACGATGAATAGATTCTTGGCAAGCAAGATGAGCTAGATGAGAGTGAGTGATTAATCTCTTGACTGCCTGTGAACACCGTGCAAATGTCTGGCAAATATTCTGTGCACTTGGGGGTGGCCTGTGGGGAGAAATCCAAAAACAGGGGATGGTTCACGAGTCTGTGATATGGAACGAGATTGTTTGGGAGCTTTTTGAGGAACGGAATGTCATTCCCAGACCAGTATGTCATTCCCGCGCAGGCGGGAATCCACTTGTCCACAGAGCACTCCCACA
>JAFGLD010000274.1 GCA_016928235.1 Anaerolineae bacterium
AAACGCCCAACGCAATCCTGACCCAATTGGGGTCAGGGGAAATCGTTGGGGCGAGATGCGTACGTTTGTATACATTTCAGGAAACAGATTGAACCTGTTCTGCTCTATTTAAGAAAGGAATGTTTGTGACACCAGACAAAGTTGTAACGCAGGTTTGGCAGATTGTAGAAGACAATCCTGGTGCCTCTGAAGATGAGTTTTACCAATTGCTTGCCGACGCCGGCATACCCGATGCCACCGCCGATCGGTGCTACAAACTCGCTCAGGTAGCCTGGGGACGTGCATTTCTGGATGGACTTGGGATCGATTTTTCGGACGATTACCTGTGTTTAGATGCCAGAGGTGATCTGGTGGAGTCGGGCCGGTTGTCGGAGGAGCCATACTTTACCGCGGCCGCCCAATTGGCCGAGAAATATGCTGTTTCCCCGGCTATGCGGCAGATTGCACTCTGTTCGGCTGAGGTACATGCCGTCAACGATGCCCTCAATGCGGGTTCCAACCCGCAAGACCTGTCTACAGGGCCGACATGCATGTTTGTAGAAGCACCAACAGACGAGGGAATGGAAAAAGCCAGACACACTATCATGGAATATATGAACAAATAAGCAGCGAGAAACCGAGGGTACCCTTGTCGAATGATGGGATGCCCTCGGTTTGTTGGTTTGTACCCGGCCCACCGCTCAACTCCGGCTGAGCAGCCCAAAAGGTCAACAGATTGCTTGACGGAGAGCCCAAGAGCACGTATAATTCATACTCATATGGGCGGTTAGCTCAGTTGGCTAGAGCGCGTCGTTGACATCGACGAGGTCATAGGTTCAAGTCCTATACCGCCCACAAGCTAAGATTCTCCCATGTAGACAACTTCACAGTTGTCTTTTTTATTGGTAACCAGAGTGATGACGATAACATGGGCCTGCCGTCAGACAAAGGTACCTATATCCTCATATTGCATCTGATAGAACCAGCGGTGCTCACCATCGGTAAGCTTGGCGTATTCGATTTCCCCTCCGGATGGTATGCCTATGTTGGTAGCGCGTTCAACAGCGGCGGGCTGCGCGGCAGGCTGAAACATCACTTTGCCCCCGTCACAAAGCCTCATTGGCATATCGATTATCTGCGGGCGGCGGCAATTGTGTGTGAAGTCTGGTATCGTGTAAGTAAGACAGTCTACGAGCATCAATGGGCAGATATGTTGCGTGTGGTGCCCGGTGCCGCCATTCCTTGCCCACGCTTCGGCGCATCTGACTGCACATGCGAGACACACTTGATATATTTCGCGCACAAGCCGGAGATGGCAGCATTATGCCGCTACGTCGGTGTCTTGTTACAATGGCATTAGCAAGGAGAATAGACCAACATGCCACTTTCAATGAGCGAGAACAGTCTCTCGAAGTTAAAAGATTGGTTTACAAATTATGCGCATACATTTCAATACAGTGAGCCGGATCTACAGCAAAATATAGACTTGAAAGAAGAGCATACCCTACGTGTGTGCAAAGAGATTATACACATTGGAAAACAGTTAGATTTGAACGACGACGAATTAAGGCTGGCGGAAATCATTGCATTACTACATGATGTTGGCCGGTTTGAACAATATGCCCGTTACAAAACCTTCTTAGATAGTAAATCGGAAAACCATGCGGAATTAGGTGTCAAAATACTGGGTGAGCTCGGTATCCTTGAAATACTTGAAAACAACACGAAGGACATCATCCTGAAAGCGATCCAATACCACAACCGATCCGCGTTACCCCAAGGGATACAAGGACCTTGTTTGTTTTACGCAAAACTCATTCGAGATGCTGACAAATTGGATATATGGAAAGTGGTTACTGATTACTATTACAGGAAGGATTCTAGAAAAAATGGGGCTATCGAGCTTGGTTTACCGGATACACCCGGATTTTCAAAAGAAGTTTACTGTGCTTTGCTCAACAAAAATATCGTGAGCATAGAACATGTACGAAATCTGAATGATTTCAAGCTACTTCAAATAGGATGGATTTTCGATATCAACTTTCAGCCAACGTTAGATTGCATCAAATCACGCGGTTACCTTCAAATGATTCGAGATGTACTGCCTGCATCGAAAGATATAGATGATATCCTTGATAATATCTATTCCTCTTATTTTTGTTAAAGGCAGCGAGAAACAATAACTTTTACAAGGTTCCCTTTGTTCACTGTCTGTGACGTTATCAAGCTGTAAATTTTGTTTATTCTTGCTGCCTAAGGATAGAGACATTTAAGCGTATTTTGTGTCAGTTACTCCACGATCGTAGGCTGACCATAATCGTGGATTTCTACCCGGTTCATTTCGTAGTCGATGGTTATGTCGTCCCAGTTTTTTGCAATCTCCAGCCTGATGACCGCCCCGATCCTGGTTTCTTGCCACCACATCTGATCGAAGATGAAATTGCCGAGCGAGTAGAAGATCAGCTTGTCATTGTATGTCTCGATTGGCTGGATCAGGTGTGGATGAGCGCCAACAACGATGTCCATCCCCGCATCGATCAACGCATGACCAACCTCTTGTTGGCGTTCGTTGGGCCCGGTCTGGTACTCGACGCCCCAGTGAATCAGCCCGATCAGAACATCGACCTGACTCGATGATTCACGAATCGTCGCAACCGCCTGATCGAGGTCGAGTGCAGTCTCCGAGTCTTCGAACCCCAACACACCAATGCGAATACCGGCGATGTCACGCACCATCAGCCTGTCGGCAGTAACCGGATCGATGCCTGCTTCCAGGAGAATGTCGACCGTCTCCTCGAAACCCGGCTCGCCATAGGTATGAGCGTGATTGTTGGCCAGGCTGACGCCGTCGATGTCCGCCCAGACCAATCCCTCCACTGCGCGTGGACGGGCGCAGAATAACATACCTGTATCGGCGATAGGACAACCGGAGACCATCGGAGACTCCAGGTTTCCCAATGTTAGATCTGCGTCCTTCAACATATCGATGGTCTGGTGAAATGGCCAGGTAAAATCATCTTGTTTGACCATCTCGATGTTGACCTGCCGCCCCAGCATGATATCACCGACGATCACCAGCGTAGCAGTCGTCAGACCGGCTTGACCGGCTTGATCGGCTTGGGAATCAATTGCGGACTGCATTTCCGATCCGGCAACCTCCATCTTGCTGCCGGGAGATTGGGAATGGAGCAGAGGCTCGAACGAAGTATCGTGGCTGTCCTGTTCGGCATCAGTCCGATCGCCAAACAGGACAGGAGAGATACAATAGGCTGCGAGCAACAGGACAAGCACCAGGATGATGAGCAGCCATTGCATAACGCCTTTGACATGCTGAGGGTTATGATCGAGAATATTTAGACGCATTGAAATCTCTCGTGATGTCTGGGGTCTGTCAGGATTTCCATTGATAATCAGGACACAGGTTTTGAGTTCAAACGCCAACAGAACCTGGCAGGTATCTTCTCAAAGACACGGAGAATCCCCATGTGATAGGATAACAGGGAGTGCCTGTTACATGGTTGTGGAAACCTATAATCGTTGTCCAATGTCCCCCTATCCATCCTAAGATCATCCCAAAGTTATCTCATAATTATCCTGGCCATTTACCCTTTAAGTAAGGTCGCAAGCCCTGGCAAGATGCCCAATGTGAGTGAAGTCGTGCTACTCGCTTTGTTCCTTTGTTCGCCATCGATGTAGGCGCTGCCGAAGATGGGTTATCCCCAGTACCAACAGTGCTATCACGCCCCACACGCCAATCTGTACCAGTGTGTTATCGGCAAAGAAGTTCGAGGAATTGCTGATGTAGACAAAGTAGCCGGGATCGAACCACGCGAACGTATCGCTGCAAAGGAACACATGATGGAACACAGGCAGCAGTAAATAGGCAATTATGAGCCCGGCAACTAGCCAGGCTGCCATACCCGGTGGTTGCATGCGCCGCCACACATAGAACATCGATATGACCATGATCAGGCCCAGGCCACCGGCCACTACGACAAGCACAAGATAGACATACATCATCTTCCCATAGGCCAGCCACTCAGGTATGTTCCCAGCACGACCGAGGAAGAGGAGCATGATCGCCAAACTAAATCCGTCCACTGCCAGCTGGACAAGTGTTAGAGGCTTTTCGGCGGCCAACTTCCCCGGCATCACCGCCAGCGCCAATCCGATCAACGCTACCACGGTAACCTGAGCGGCATTGATCGGGGGCAGTACCGGATCGTTGACGGTCATCACTAACGCCGGGAGGGCAATGAGCAGCGGGACAGCACACAACGACCATTGGCGCCACCACACCGGCACACGGAAAGCTTTGACCAGGCGCCCCAGCACGAAATTGATGATGACATAGGGCACCATCACTGCTCCGGCAGCAACCAGACCCGACATCCAATAGCGGCTGGATGTAATCGGGCTAAAGGGTGTTGTGTCGAACCCCGGCCCCATATCATGAAAGTACAGGAAGATGAAGTAGCGATCGAGTACCGCGTACCAGGTATAGAACAGATAGAAGACAAAGGCCACAATCGGTACAGCAAAGACCAGCTCGATGTTCCATGCCTTGAATCCCGTTAACCTTACTGCTTGTTTAGCTGTTTCTGGCTCATTCATATTACCGATATCTCCGCAGTGTTCAGTTCGATCTCGATGCGGGTGCCATATTCGACACCCGGGATGAAAGGCGCAATGACCTCGATTAGAGAGGGATTCTGAAAGTGACGTTTCTTGGTCTCCGGGTGAGGATAGTAGACCCATCCCTCATACCAGATTTTGTCAAATAGAACCCTGCAGGCTGAAAAGGAGAAGTGTTCCGGCGGATGCTGTGATGTCCACTTGACGCTTCGAAAGGTGTACTGTGGGTGTTTCATGGCAAACGCGCGCGGGCTGATCGAGATGTTGAGAGTCGCCCGGTAAAACGATGAGAGATCGAACCCGAGCTGATGGAAGAAGGGTATCTGCATCTCGATAGTGCCGCGCGGATAATGCTCAGACGGACGAGAGGCGACCTGATGACCGCATACGATAACGCCGCTGATGGTTAGGTTAGCCATTGATCACTCATCTTGCCCTACTTTGAACCGGTTGATTGTCAATTAGTAAAAGCATCGCAACTATTCAGCCGGCATGGTTACTCAGAGTGACGAGTAATGGACGACTTGCAGTTGTTTGTGTGACCAGGTGATGGTGTGATAGGTGTTGAACGAACAAGCTGCTGGTCTACGACAAAAAACTCAAATAGCCAACTGGGCTTTCACCCTCTCTTGCCATCAAACGATTTCTTACCGCCGAGTTCGCGGAGCACACAGAGATTTATTCGTTCTTTCTCTGCGGTCTTTGCGGTAAAGCTATGCCTACGCACACAAAAGGCGAACCGACAGTAACCAACCGACATTTGATACTTCGAACAGCGCAAAACGCAGGCTGGAAAACTCGTCACTCAAACGACTGTAAGTCGTCCGTCACTCAACACTATCAAGCAGACAGCACCCATAGCCGAATAGTCACAAAGCATCTATCCATGTTCTCGGATAAAAGCGATCAAACCTGCCAACGCAGCCACGAAAACGAGCCCAAGCACCGGCAGTAGGATCCATTTAAAGGGGATTTCTTTGCCGAGCATAGAGACTGCCAGGGTAGGAACAGGTGTCATGGCAGGCGAGGGTTCGGTGGCCGGTGCTTCCACAACGCTCGTGGGCTGGCCCTGGGTCGGGAGCGGCGTGGCCGTGGACACAGGGAGCAATGTTGGCTCGGCTCCCTGTGCTAGTGTAGGGCTTACTATAGGACTGGGAGTTATTGTTGGCCAGACCCCACTCTCTACCAGTAGACTACGTATTTTGAGTAGCCGCTCATTGCCGGGTTCTACCGATAGTGCGTATTCGAGCCTGGAGACGAGATCGTTGACCATCTCCCTCGTGTATGGGGCGGGCGTAGAGGCCATCAGGAATTCCAGATATTCGGCGTGGAGGTTGGCATCACCCGGTGCGAGCTTCAACGCCGTCTGATAAACAAACAATGCCTCTGAGATCAGACTGGTTGTTGGCCCCAGAGCAACCGAGCAGCCGTAATGGTACTGGCCTGGGCACTCCACTTTCACAGCCGCCGCGATCAGGCGAGCCAGTTTTACATGAGCGTTCAGGTCATTGGGATTTGTCAGTGCCTGAGACCGTGCTGTCAAAAGTGAGCGATACAAGGAAGGATCAAGCACGGTAATTTCGATGTTATCTGTTTGTGTGGGTTCCAGATCCTTGAAGCGCCATATCACATCACCACCAGAAATGGTATACCCTGACGGTAGCGTGTCGCGAGCACAGTCGGCGCTTATACAGACAGTATCAGCATTTGCTGTATAGGGCAGCCGGATGGTAACTGTGCCTTCTCTGATGGTATCATGCCATCTTGTTCCCGTCTCGAGGATGTATGAGTAATGAGCAAGTGCCGAGATGCCCTTTGATCTGAAGACCGGAACGCTGTAACGCGCCGATATCTCAACCACGGCACTGGGCGGGAAAACAACCGACCAGGTTGCCCAGGGGATCGAGCCGATGCCTGTGCTGGCCGCTTCTTCGATCACCTTTATCTCAGTAGTAACGCTGTCAACACGAACGCTGAAATCGCTGATCGGGCCGTATTGCTCACATGAAGGCACATTTTTGCATAAGGGAAAATGCACATCAAATGTTTCTTTTTCGGTACCCTGGTTCTGGAACCGGAACACAGCCTCAACCTGAGCGGCATCGTCTGACACGGTCATCACGACATCTTGCCAGATCATCCTGACCATCGTAATGCTTATACCCGGCTCGAGGGATGTGCCGGTGGGCGGAGATGGTGGTACTGTATCGGCCAGAGCGGTGTGCCTTGAGCCGAGCATCAGTAAAATAGCAACAACAAGCACGAGCGAGCGCAAAGACTTCATAACGATGTTTCCTTACAAAAACAAGAATTGGTTGTTGAAAGTATCCACGTGTAAAATTGAGAAGATTACAGGTCATCTATCATCGATGGTTGCGGAAGACTGAATCATTGTATCATGTATCTCTATAGTCATTCAATGGGGAATGGTCAAGAGAACAGGCGGAATTGCCTGGCTTTCCTGATGTGTCAAACAGCCATAACACCTATCCACGAACTTTTCTGTTATAGATAACAGACTGAGGAGATCGCAGTATGACACATTCAATCGTGGAAAAATATCCTAAAAAATCCTGTTCATCACTGTGTCTAACCCATTCGATCTTGGTGTTGAGATGCCTCAAATTATGAGTGAAATGTATAACATGTTGGGAGATCTCAGCAGTACAATCTACCTGGTTTATGATATCAGCCAACTGAGCCTCGATTTTTCACATATCGTCAGTGGTTTTGCCGGTTTTGCCCGCCCTCAGAGTGCTTTCGAGGCGCAATTAAAAGAATATGCCGTGATGATCCTGGTTGGTTCCAGTACGCTCATCTCAGTTGCAGCCAAGACTGCGGCACGATTGGCGCCAAACAAGCCAACACTGTTATTTGAGACACAGGAAGAAGCACTCGCTTATGCACAGGCAGAGATGGCAAAGCAACGGTGACAAGCCTATCATAAGTGTCGACAGTTCCCGGTTTGACGCAGTAGGCACGGACAGCTTAACCCTGCTTATCGAACCGAGCACTTCCCATTCAGCTTGAAGACGAGCAATTGTACGTTCGGTCTTAACACGTAAACAGACATTGTCACCTGTTGTTTAGATAGAAACACCAACACATCAGCCTCACCCAACGCTCAACTAGAAATCTCTGGATATGTGAACTCATACTGACAGCAGGCCGGAAAAGCGTATAATAAGGATGTTCCGTTATTGACCAGTTGAATAGAGGAGTAGGAGAGCGTGACTGACAGCTTAGAGCAGGTTGCAAATGAAGTAGCTGTATGTACCAGATGCCCATTGCATACTTCACGTGTCAAGTCGGTTCCTGGCGAGGGACCTTCCGATGCCCAGATCGTACTGATAGGAGAAGGGCCTGGTTTCCACGAAAACCAAAGTGGACGCCCATTCGTAGGCGCCGCGGGCGAGTTTCTGAGCGAACTGTTGCAGACAATCGGCTTGAGCCGGGAAGAAGTGTTTATCTGCAATGTGGTAAAGTGTCGCCCGCCGGGCAACCGTGACCCTGAGCCCATCGAGATTGAAGCCTGCCGTGCTTACCTCGATCGGCAAATCGCATTGATCAACCCCAAAGTGATCGTGACATTGGGCCGGTACAGTATGGCCCGTTGGTTCCCCTCCGCTCGTATCTCACACATTCATGGGAAACCTCGTAACGTAGGTAAGTGCCTGGTTGTCCCGATGTATCATCCGGCAGCGGCCTTACATCAACCCAGTCTGAAGCAGGAGATCATCGATGATTTCCGCAAGCTGCCCCAGTTCCTGGCCGATGTTCACCAGGAAAGGATTGAGAGTGGTGGGAGCGAAGCTACGGCGGAATCTGATGAACTTCCCCAGCAGCTAAGTCTGTTTTAGGGAGAATGACAATGGCCAAAAGGTTCGAAGCCAAGATAGGCGATATCCACGCACCGGTAGAGGATGTCGAAGTTCCTTTGTCGTTCAAGGTGTTGGTGGTCGCAATGTTTTTTGCCATCATTGGGCTGGGAGTGGCAGTCGCAGTCTCGATCAGTCTCCTGCCGGCGGGATAGATGAATCATTCGGCTGGAGAGGCGTGTGCCTGAGAGCCTCCAATGTTCCTGCGCCGGCACACATCATGGCAATCCGTAGTTGTGTTTCGATAATTCGTAACGTCTCGTCCAGCGTATTGGGCGATTGGTGGGCTGCGCGGAGCATCGGCCCGGCTATGCCGCATAGCGAGGCACCCAATGCCAGGCACTTGGCCACGTCGATGCCATCCCGCAGTCCTCCGCTGGCAAAAACGGGCAGACCGGGCGCGCCTTGCCGAACCTGCAGCAGCGATTCAGATGTTGGGATGCCCCAATCGCCAAAAGATCGTGCGATCCGGGCATGGAAGGTGTCTGGCGCTCGATGATATTCCACTTCGCTCCATGATGTTCCCCCAGCACCGGCAGTATCGAGAGCCGCCACACCGGCATCAGCCAGTTGCCGGGCAGCCTCTTCCGAAAGCCCCCACCCTACTTCCTTGATGATGACGGGAACCTCCAGATGCCGGCAGACTCTCTCGATCTGGACCAGTAGACCTGACCAGCGCGTATCGCCCTCCGGTTGGACAAGCTCCTGGAGCACATTGAGATGCAGGAGCAGGGCATCGGCCTCGATCATCTCAACTACTATCCGGCATTCTTCTGTGCTATAGCCATAGTTAAGCTGAATGGCACCCAGGTTAGCAAACAAGAGGATATCGGGGGCTGCATGACGTACCTGAAATGTGTCGGCCACCCCTGGGTTTTCGATGGCTGCCCGCTGTGAGCCCAACCCCATCGCGATCTTGTGCGACTGAGCAGCAGCGGCCAGTACCAGGTTGATCTCTCTGGCTTGATCTGTCCCACCGGTCATCGAAGAGAGCATGAGCGGGAAGTCAAGCCGGCGCCCAAACAGCAACTGGGCAGTATCGATATTTTGCAGATCGAGATCAGGCAGAGCCTGATGCCGGAATGTGTAACGATCAAGCCCGGTGGTGAGGCGGGGGAACTGGACATTCTCTTCCAGGTTGATGCGGAGGTGATCGTCTTTGCGATGCTCAATTACCGAAGACGTAACTTTCGTCATAAGGCGGTGTTCCTTTGTTTCAGTAGAGACATCTTACTCATTGCATTGGTTATCTGTCAAGCCAGGCTCTGAATGACTTCCTTGACGAAGCTGGCAAGCATGGTAAACTAACCGGACGAAGCCATCAAGGGATGATATTCAAGAAATTTGCCCATCAAGGGTTTTGTATTGGATGGGGGCAGTTAATCAATTCGCATTCCTCAAAAGCAAACAGGAGGCATTATAATATGGCTAGCACGGAAGAACGTGTCCGCGAAATCATCGTCGACTTGCTGGGCGTCGACGAAGCTAAGGTAACCCGCGATGCTCGTTTTCGCGATGACCTGGAGGCGGATTCCCTCGATTTGGTTGAGCTTATCATGGAGTTCGAGCAGAAGTTTGGCTCTGATATCTCAGATGAAGATGCTCAGAAGCTCGAAACCGTGGGGCAGGTCATCGATTACATCGATTCCCGCAACTAATTCGCAATTTATACTGCTGTAGAAGAGCAATGACACGGACCGGTTTACTGGTCCGTGTTTTTTGTCGTAATAGGAAAGTATAAAACGGCGGGGGATGTCATATCACCCTGAACGGACTCGTCAAAGCGCGGGCTCCTGAGTTTGCACGGAAATTTCAACAGACTCTGGAGAAGAGGAACCGGAAACGATGCCCCTTGAACATGATGATTCTTGGGTGTCGACCCTACCCCAATCACCACCCCCTGTTTTTAATCGTCCGGTTGAGCCAGATCGATGATGTGCATGACGGCGGTTGCCAGCAGACCTACAATAAACAGTGCAAATCCCCAACCAGGCAAAAGCAGACTGTTATAACGTGCTTCGAAGGATGCCCGTAGCGATAGAAAAGCCCATACGCTCAGCGCGATGGCCGCCAAACTCACCACAGCTACCAGCATCTGACGCAGCTTGTGAGGAAGCATATCAGTGAGGGCACTCACCAGGATCCCGGTGAACAGTGTAGTCGCCACCAGAAACCGGTTTCCATAGGATGCCGACCGCCATAGGTCAAAAACATGCGGGTAGGGAGGCAGGATGACCAGGCCTGGCAGTGCAGCAATGACGCGGATTGTCCAACGTGCCGGATAGCTCCGGATCGATATGGCACTGATCGCCAGTGCAATCACGGCAAGTGCTACCGACAGCCGCAGCACTTCGGCCAGGTACCCCATATCGCCAAAGCGCGATTCGGGCAGAATGGTGGCCCATTCAGCCATATAGAGAGCATTCAAGGTAAGCGGTGCTGAGCGAGCCGGTATCCATGCTCCCCATGTCCCAACCCAGGCCAACGCCAGGAGTACAACACCAGCCTGCTTCCAAACCGGTTTCAAAAACCTCATCACAATTATCCTGAAGTGAGCTGTTCGAACAAGGTGAATATCTCTTGATCTTCCTGTCTCTGGGTCTGGATGAAGCGATCCATGAACTCGCTGCGTCTCATCCTTAAGGCAAGAGGAGCTACTGCCCGCAGATCGTCGGCCGAGACCGATGTGCGCCCATCGGAGGCCGCATAGGCACGGGCGGCTTCAAACATGGTGAACTCGGCCCGGTGAGAGTGAATGCCAAGCCGCTGGACCAACTGAAGCCCCAGTGCCAGCATTTCCGGTGACAATACCACGGATGGGAGCAAGGCTCGGGATGAGCTCAAATCATCACGCGCATCATAGGTCTCCTCATCGAAAGCCTGGATGAAGGCGCGTGGGCTGTCACGGAACTTGCGCACGCGCTCATAGACGGCCAGGCGCTGATGTGTATCCTCCAAACCGCCGACTAAGACACGCAGCCCAAAACGATCCATAATCTGAGGACGCAGGTTGCCCTCCTCAGGGTTCATCGAGCCGATCAGCGCAAACCGCGAACGATAGGTGGCGCGCATGGGCCCGCGCCGGACCGTGTAGTGGCCCTGCGCCGCGGCATCGAGGATGGCATCGACGATCTCATCGGTCAGCAGATTAACCTCATCGACATATAAGATGTTACGATCGGCGCGTGACAGGATGCCCCGATCAAGGCGAACGCGGTTATCCTGGATGGCCACGCGCTCGTTAATACCACCGACCACGTCGTCCAGCCGCGCATTGAGCGGCAGCTCGATCAGGTGGACGGGTTCCATGTGCGTGATCGACTGACCGGCCTGGAGCTTGGCAGCACACTCATCGCACACACCAGCCACACCCCGGATCTCATAGTCTTCCGGCATACAACCGTAAGAACAGGTGCTGGCCTCAGCCATTGGAAGCAGGTCACTCAGGCCGCGAGCGGCGGTTGTCTTACCGGTGCCGCGTGGCCCAGCCAGAAGCACTCCTCCTACATTGGGATTGACGACCGAGAGCAGCAATGCCATGCGCATCTCGATCTGCCCAACCAGCGCCATGAATGGAAAAGGCAGATGCTCGGCCAGCCCCATATCCTCTACTGGAATCTTCATGATCCGCTTAGAGCTTCCGGCTTCGAGTAGCCTCATCAGCATCGATGAGGGTGGCGGCTCGTTTTGCTTGAGGAAATAGTCGGGAATTGGCTGATGTTCTTCTTCAGGGAGTTCCAAGTTAGTCTGGTCCATGATTACCTGCGATGTTCATGAGCAATAGAATCCGTTCACAATTGGAAATCGAACATGGTCTCACGGCCCAAATCCATACCGGGGAACCATGACCATGTTTGCGGAGGAGATTTTGCGCCAAAACCCTGGAATGATCAAGACATTCATGGAAATAGACTTTATCAGTAATAACTGAGCTGCGCATAAAATGACACGAATCTGATGCATAATGTGGGGATGGTTCACGAGTCTGTGATATGGAACGAGATTGTTTGGGGGCTTTTTGAGGAACGGAATGTCATTCCCAGACCAGTATGTCATTCCCGCGCAGGCGGGAATCCACTTGTCCACAGAGCACTCCCACA